>NZ_SPQR01000009.1 GCF_004766055.1 Desulfosporosinus sp. Sb-LF
AAGCGCTTGTGTTAATTTTTTAACTTTGGCGAGATTGCCACTGATAACGCTTTTTGATAGTTCTTCAAAGTTTGCCATTGGTCTAATAACCCCTTTCAAATCAATCTATTGGTAATTACTTGCAAATGTTATGCCAATCGCAACGAAAAAGCCTATTCCAATTTGCCGCCTCGGTACGCACCTAAATAATTAGCACAATAGCTATCGCGACCCGCAATGGTCTCAGCGGCTATTATATTAGCCATCATTTGCTTATCTAAAGGATTGATGATTAAACCGTCTAAACCTCGATCAATCGCCATTACTGCAAAAGACTGGTTCAATAATTTCCGGATGGGTAATCCGTAAGAAATGTTCGACAAACCACACATGGTGTGAACCCCTTTATAGGTCGTCATAATCTTTTCAACCGCTTCTAAGAACTCAATTCCAAAAGCATCTTTCGTGGACACTGGCTGTACTAGCGGATCGACAAAAATATTGTCCATTGGGATATTATTCTGAACTAGCCCATTAATAAGTTTATCTGCAATGGAGAGCCTAGCATCTGTGGTTTCAGGCATCCCCTCGTCACTCATGCACAGAGCTACAACTTTGTGTTCTGTACCAGCGATCAAAGGCAAAAGAGCTTTGTAGCGTTCTTTTTCTAAAGAGATAGAATTAATCATAGCGACCCCTTTATGTACGGAAAGCGCTTTTTCAATAGCTTTTGGATCCGGACTATCGATGCAACAGGGAGCACCCTCTGTAGCCTCCTGCACAATTTCTACAAGCCATTTTAAATAGTCGGCCTCTTTACCTACAAAAATCCCGGCGTTTACATCGATATAATTGGCCCCCGCTTCTAATTGATCTACCGCCACTTTTTGAATTGCCACTGTGTCTTGTGTTTCAATCGCAGCTCGAATAGCCTTGCGGCTCGCATTGATTAACTCTCCAACTATAAACACGATCGATCACTCCTTTATATTTCTGAATCTTCCTTTTCTTTACTATTATGCAAGAATTGTGCCAACCCTTAGACCACCTATCTCTTGCCTTAGTCCACTAAAACCAGAAAATAGATTTGCCTATTAACAATCGATGTCTCAAATTAGGATGTAACGCGTGGTAAATCCCCATAAATGGCTTATTGGCGTTTATGTCATTATAGGAAATATATCCTATTATTTTGAGACATGGACAATATAAGAACCTACCCCCTCGGGTAGGTTCTTATATTGCTATCTTTCGCCTATAAATTAAGGCTTTTTTATTGAAGTCCTTTCGCATTAATCTGATCCTCTAAATCCATCTCCTTTATTTTTCTATAAAGAGTTGAACGACTCATTCCTAGTGATCTCGCAGCTCTTTCTTTGGCACGGCTGCCCGGACCAAACCTATTTAAAGCCTCAGTTAGGGCATTTCTCTCCAAATCCGCGATTGATTGAATACGCTCTTGGTGCTGATTCACTGGTATAGTCGTAGCATGTTTAATAATTCGATCAGGTAGATAGTTTACATCAATCAACGAATCAGTGCAGACGTTAGCAGAGTACTCAAATGCATTTTCTAATTCCCGAACATTGCCCGGCCAAGGGTATTCGAGCATTTTCGTTAGAGCTTCCTTTGTATATCCTTGAATATGTTTTTCCAGAATCAAATTGTACTTTTGGATAAAACAGTGAATCAGCAACTTCAGATCCTCCTTTCTTTCCCTCAAAGGTGGAATATGGAAAGGGATAACACTTAAGCGATAAAATAAATCGCTTCGGAATTGGTTTGCCTGTATCATCTCTTCCAAGTTCCTATTGGTGGCAGCGATAATTCGAACATCCACAACTAAAGGTTTGATCCCGCCCACTCGCTCAATTGTAAAGTCTTGGAGTACGCGCAAGAGTTTGACTTGTAAATGTAATGGCATGTCACCGATCTCGTCAAGCAATATGGTTCCACCATTGGCCAATTCGAATTTTCCTGGTTTACCAGCACGTCGCGCTCCTGTGAATGCTCCTTCTTCATAGCCAAACAACTCACTCTCAAGTAGGCTTTCGGGAATAGCTCCGCAATTTACTGCAATAAAAGGAGCATTCTTCCGCATGCTTTCTTGATGAATCGCACGTGCAAACAGCTCCTTACCTGTGCCGCTTTCACCCGTGATCAGAACCGTTGAATCCGTTGTCGCTACTCTACACATTTTCTTTTTAATATCAGTCATTGCCGTGCTTTGGCCAAGAATACCATCAAACGTATGCTTGCGTTCTTCCCGAATAACACGCCCAGCCAACTTACGCATTTCTCCGATTGAGCGAATAGAAATTACGAATCCCCCAACTTCTTCTCCATACTTGACTTCCGTAATTGTACTCATGAAATGCAATGTTTTTTGATCTTTCTTATAAAATACATCTTGCTCTACATAAGGTTGAGTCATCTTTAGGAGCGTACCCATGCTGATTCCTGAAAAGACTTCTTCAACCCGTCTTCCATTTAGCAGATTAGATTGTACCATGAGAAGATTTTCAGCTGAGCGATTAAGGTGGGTTATTTTGCCATGATAATTTACCGCCACAATTCCTTCACGTACAGAATTAATCAAGGTATTAAATTGTTCAGCCACCTCCTTTGATTGTTTGTATAGTGCCATTTCATTAAGTTTTCCTGATATTAATTCAACGACATGCTGTAAAAACGTTTCGAGTTTAGCGAAATCTTTTAATAGATTTTCTTTTTGCGTTTCATTGAATGCGTACAGTGAGATTGAACCAAATACCTTATCTCTAAGCTTAATTGGGTATAACAGGCCCGCCAATACCTTGCAGGTCTCCTTGAGATTACAATTCTGACACAGCTGACCTTTCATGGGATCGGATACTAAGAAACTCTTCTGTGTGCATCGCAACTGATAACTTATTGATCCTGTACCATAAATAACTCCAATTTGATCTTTATACTTTCCAGTACCCGCTATGACCTCTAGGTTCTCATCTACAATGGCTACTTCGAAATCAAGTACTGCTGCAAATGCATCTGCTACGCTTTGGATATAATCTTGCACTGACTTAAGATTAGAAAAGCTTGTGTAATTTTTCTTCAAGCTATTACCTCCCTTTATCTCCAGGCGACATATATTTATAGGCATAGCTTATCCCCCAATTAGGATGGAGTGGGATATAAAAACCTCATGGCCAATAACACCTTCTATCCATATTTATCCATTGTCTTAGTGTACACCTTTTGCAGCTATATTCCAATATGTTCCATTTATATATTTATTGAAAATTACAAATAAAAAGCAATAACTATATTCGACTTCGAAAAGTCGAATATAGTTATCCTTTATTGATTAATTAACTCAATAAGCTTTTCTTCGATATACGCTAACAATTCTTTTTCACCAATATGAACTTGCTCATTTATATCATTTGGTTTCACAACAAAGAAGTTGATGATGAGCTTATTATTTTCAATGAAATATTCCTCAAGATGAAGGGGCAAAAAAATTACTTCTAATTCCTTAAAAAGCTTGTTGCTTTTAGTTGGATCAATTTTCTCTACTAAAGATTGCAAATTGAGTTTCTTAAGCGGCCGAATCATTTTATCAGTGTAAGTGAGATCTTCTAACATCCATAGGTTATTGCTATAAAAACGACCTTCTTTTTTATTTTTGCCGGAAAAGGATTCTCGATTTGTGATAGCACTTAGCGCTTTACGTACAGACTCCGGTGTAAATTCGTCGTCATAGGCATATTTCAATCCTGGCATATCCATTACGTCAAATATGAATAATTCGGAAACCTTGTTCCTCTCTTTTATGGAGTGCCAGTAGAACAGCAGAGCCTCCACAACATCTAAGTTCACCATAATTCTTTCGATCATATTAGTACCCCCGCGGTCTAGGCCAACTTTTAGCACCAGCCTTAATAAACGATGTAGTATTTACAAATTTATACCGGTGAAATTTAAACCACAATGAGGCGAGTATATAGAATAGAAAACCGGACAGGATGTTTACCCAGTAACCGAAGTACATCCCCCCTAAGGTAGCAATGGCCAGAATCAGTAAGATAACAGCTGGCATGGGATGCCAAGGCGCAGTATACCCTCTCTTAATAGTCCCTAACGGATACATTGATCGGAACTTAAACATCATCACTGCAGTTAGTACGTATACCATTATGGCCGAAAATATGGAAAAGGTAATGACTTGGTCCAAAAGTCCCGTAAAGCCAAAGGCTATTGAAATAGGTAGCAGGAAAAGGATGGCTCGATACGGGGTTTTATACTTTGGATGGGTTGCGGCAAAGACTCCAGGAATTAAGGTATCTCGGGACATAGCAAACCAGGCCCGACTGGAATCGTTAATACATCCATTTGCACTAGCAAGGCAGGCTAGAATGGTGCCGATAAAGAGGGCTAGAATGATGTAAGGTTTCCCTGTCGCTAAGGCCGCATCATATAAAGGAAATACAGATTTCCCCAATTTTTCAGCTCCGACCATACCAGAACATACAAACCAAGTTGTAGTGGCACCCACAATTAGGGTGACTAATCCTACCATAGTTCCTACAGGTAGTGCTCGACTAGTGGATCGACATTCTTCTGCCGCCAAAGCAGTCCCTTCAATTCCCAAATAGAACCAGATTCCGAATTGTAAGGCAGCGATGATGCCTACCCATCCGTAGGGCAGTCCATCTGTAAGTTGCTTAATCTGAAGGAGGCTAGTAGCGGGATCATAAAATTTTGTCCCAAGGAGCAAGATGAAAATCGTGACGAAGGCAATGGCTGTAATGAAGAAGTTCAAGGTCAACGTAGCATATACTCCTCGATAGTTTAAATAGGTGAGAAGCAGTAAACTCAAAATGATGTAGGGTAGTGCTTGAACATCAGGATTCAGTGATTTAAGGATCTGCCCTACCACGAGTGCATCTGCTGCTTCGAGCATCACGTATTCGAAAACGAGCATGAGCCCGACGTTAAATGAAGCAAGTGGACCCAACATATATTTTGCCATGGCATATTGACCACCCGCTTCAGGAATAACGGATCCAATTTCAGTGTTTATCATGACTAGAGCGATAAAGAGTATCCCTATAACCCAACAGGCAATAATTGCCCCTAAGGATCCCCCTTTAGCAATCGTAAAATTCCATCCCATGAATTCACCGACTAAAACAATCCCTACTCCAAGTGCCCAAATATGCATGGGGCCAAGTACTTTAAGAAGATGCGATTCTTTAGTCTTGTCACTTGTCTGATTTAGTACAGGCTTTTCTTCCACCTTGCCTCCTCCACCCTTTCTCGCTAAGTTATTACTTTCAAGTGAAACTACTTCTTAGCGTTTTGTTCTTTTTCCACTAGGATGAAATCACTCATAATCAGGAGGAAAATTACACCACACATCCCCCAAGCAACCCAGTTCATGATGCTCCAGAAACTCATTTTTTTACCTCCTTGGGGTTCAGATACACCTGCTTGACCATGACTCTTAACTCTTTTTCACTTTGAGGAATAATAAAGATGAGGTAGCCAACAAACCCCGCTACAATCACTAGAAAAGTGCTGATTTTAAAGACATAATGTATACCCGAAGTAGAATCACCGACGAGTACTCCGCCCTGCATCAACATCGTCGTAAGTAGAGTGGCAAAGCATAATATCATAATAAATAATACATCAAAAATTCCCATCAACCGGGTGTTCTTTGGCGTTTCATTCATTCTATCGCCCTCGATCATTTATTTCTCTACGAATTGGACCCCATGATGTCTTCACTATAGAGTTCGTTTCGATGCTTTTTTAGGTGAGCTAGTACTGCGATGGAAGCAGAGGTAACAGACAAGCCTGCAATCATTCCGACTGTTAGAGCAATCAGACGAACTGTTGCTGTGGGGGCCAGCTTACTAACCACCGTCATCGTATAGATTAGAACTACCCATAGAAAGAGGATAAAGGCAGTCATTAGACTGCGGTCCCTGAAATGCATTTTTAGGATTTTTTCTTCCATTTTTTTACCCTTCGTCTTCTGATAATTAAAAACCAAATTAATCTAATTTCGAGGACCGGAAATTTTGCTGCCGGTCCTCTACAATAGTATTGACTTACTCAAAATGAGTCGGCTTGGTAACTTCAATAGTCAAAGCGTCCACAGCCTTTTTAACTAAGTTTCTTCTAAGGGTATGCTCATTTTCCTTGTTAAGTTTTGGATTTCCTACCGGGAAAGGAATAGCTATCGTCGGAACAATTCTGTTTGCGCCGACTGACTCAGAAATAGTCGTAATAGTTGCCATGTGAACAATAGGAATACCATATCGTTCGATTTCTTTTACAATCGTTGCGCCGCAACGAGTACAAGTCCCTCAGGTTGAGGTTAAAATAACACCATCTACCCCTGCAGCTTTTAATTCTGCTCCGATTTGTACCCCAAATTCCACAGATTTACCGACAGCTGTTCCCGTTCCGGTGGTCGTATAGAACCAGTCGAAGACCTTTCCAATATATCCTTCAGCCTCAAATTCTTTTAACACATCTAAAGGCGCAACGCGGTCAGGCATCTCATTAGCATAGACTGGGTCATAGCCCCCATGGGTTGTATAATAGCAAGGAGCCTCAAGTGCATTAATTTGGCTAATGTTGTATTTACCCCATTTTTGAGCACTGGCTGACTGTATATGATCCGGATTTCCTGCAGGAACGATGCCACCCGAAGTGCACAAAGCAATGGTTGCCTTGCTTAAATCTTTAATGGCTGCAGCCGGTGAAACCACGTCGAACACAGGCATTGGCATTTCCGTTTCAAAGGGCTTGCCTTGTAGGCGGTTAATCAGCATTTCTACCGCTCTTTGTGAGCCTCTTTTTTCCACGAAGAGAGTCTTTCTCATGCCACGGGCAATGTAGCCTTCTACTTCGGGAGGTCCTACTTCGATTCCTTTGGCTAATTTGCAGGTTAGAGAAGCCATTATAGGTAATGCCTTGCGCATTCCGCCTGCAGAATCACTCGTACCGACTACGTAAGCAATCTCTTTGCAAAGATCTAATCCCGGGTTTTCCAAGTACATGCCCGTTATTACCGGGATGTTTAGTTCTTTAGAAACGGCTATAGAAATCTCTGCACAGGCGACTCCATACCGACCAGCATTAAAAGCGGGTCCTGCTACAAACACATCCGGAGAAGCTTCTTTAATGGTGTTTAGAATGCTTTCCATTACCTCTTGTTTGTTCTCATTAAAGTAATTATCACCACAGATAATCGTGCCAACGACTTCGCCCTCTCCTTTAATCAACGTGTTAAAGCCTGTAGCGGGGCCGACCGTTTCCGGCCTGTACTCGGGAGGCATACTCGCTTTATCTTCACCTCCTACCTGGCCAAAAAATTGGTTTACGTAGTAAACAACTCTAAATTTATCTGACATCACATATCCCCCTTTGCGATTAATACAATCTACAGGTCACATTGTGAAAGCCAATTTCCGAAGTGGCACCTATTACCGCATTCAATTCACACATCAAAGTACCATCTTCCAACAAAGCACCCTCCCAGCCACCGGCCAAGACAGCAATAGCAGCCGCATTTCCAATGATCTTATCAGCAGGAGGCAAGGTAACCACGTGACTCACATTTCCACCCGATACGACTGCTACTGCTTCTACTGCTGTATCTGCTAAGGGTTGAGACATGCCGTCTCTTCCTGCACACTCGTCGGTCATCAAGACTGTTTTAATTCCGGAGTTTTCACATTTCTTGCAAATCATTAGTAGATCTGAATCAGGATTTCCGTAGCCTTCTTCGGAAACAATGACTGCATCCGCACCGAATAGTTTCGCCAATTTAACCGTGTAGTCGGAGGCACGGAGTTTTCCCGCTAGGGTCGTATGTTCGGGAACCATGATGCATCCCATGAAATTGATGGTCTTACCATGCTGTGCATATAGGTCAAGGATCATCGAATTGTTTTGATGCTGGTAAGTCGTGATTTTATCACAGGCTGCAACACAGTTTCCGCTAATAACAGCATTGTCTAATTCTTCATTAGGATGGAGTATAGACGGCAAAATAGTCTGGGCGTTGACACCGTAGATATAGGTATCATGGAGTAAACCCTGAGTAATCATCATCTCAGCATACAAAACTTTGGGCAATTCAGGATATTTAGCCGTTTCTTCAAAAACGTTACCAATTTCAAAGGTTAATACCTCATCTGGAACGAGATCCTTTCCTGCTTGCCCAATATAAGTTGCTGCCCGCAAGCCAGCGAACCGGACCGTTTCTTCATGGGTATGCGGAGCGAGATCTTCGACCACACGAATATCCACCGTCAAATTATTCGTCTTGGAAAATGGGGTCCATTTAGCCCCTTCACCCCACATGTCAATAACGCCTTCCTGAAAACCTACCACATCACCCACGGTTACCACAGCACAACCCGATAATACATGGGTTCTTCCTTCCCCACACTGAGCCTGCTTCTCAGTGACCCCTGGAAACCCGTTATTGCCCCCTTGAATTTTCACCCTGGGCTCAATCACGTCTTTCACAGGAATAATCCTTACTTTTTCTCCCGGCATAGCCACATCAAGGATGACGTCTTTGATTCGTTCGTCTTCTTTTAAATAGGCAATCAAGCCCATCTTATCTACTGTCAAGACGCCATTACTTATAGAGCACTCATTACCGAACTGGATATCGTTAATATGAATCCGCCCAATTTCCAGTTTCATTTTATTCACTCCCTATGTTTTGACTTGCATCACCATGTTGCCATTTGTTCCTTTATGGCTGATTCGAGAAGTAGCTGGTCTAACTTTTTGTAGTCATCCCCATTGACGGTATCGGCTTTACGAAAATCCATATGATTTTTGAATTTGATAATGCTATCCTCAATGATTTCTGCATCCAAGAAATTCATACTTTCCAATTTTCTCCCAATAATAATGGAGCGAAATGGAGAGAACATCATCCTTAGGCTCGCCGGCAACGGGTGACTGATTAACTCATAACCCTCATGGACTAAATCCCGCACTTTAATCAGAATCTCTTCCACTGATCCATCCAGGAAAAGGACATGGTCATGTTTTTCGGCGACGATGGGGTTATTGGTGATGATCACGTTTTTCAATCAAGCTCTTCCCCTCTCAACGCAATTCATCCGTGGGGTTATAGAAAATCACTTTTTTTCAAGATTTCTAAGGCTTTTTCCCTATCTTCTGGGGCAATTAGAACAATAGGCCCCGTGCAACCCATGCCACTCTCGGCATAAATGTTGACTTCCCACAACACCTGGACAGCGTCTTCCAATTGCATTACTTCAATACCAGGAATGGCATCGGTTACTGGCTTTTTCAGTGGAGGTGTCACGTTACTTTCCTTTTTGCTAATCATTCCTCCTTGCCTCACGGATTCAAGTAAATCCTCCCACCCTGCTTTTCGGGCAACCGCAAATTCGGTTTTAATCGTTTCTGTCAGGTTTCCTTTGACACAATCCGCCGCAAATCGAAGAGCACCTGATACGACCGGGGCCCCTGAAGCCCTGGAGATAATGCCAATGATTCGGTTAAAGTCTTCTCCTACTCCGGGTCCATAGCCATATCCAGATGCTTCATAATTTCCGCCGGTATTACAGGCCGAAAACACCTTCATTAAGACGTTTCCAGTTAGACTATCTTGAACCATGACATCAGGTACACCCATGAGCAAGTCGTTACCCCGCATGACTAAACCGCCATCCGCCCTGGCTGATTCTGTGAAAGTAATGGGGTAACCCCCTTCTTTCAGCTTGACTAGGGCTCTTTCCAGTTGTCTTGCGCCCTCAATATTTAAGATTCCTACTGTGGGATTCGTCTTCCCACAAGCTTTCGCTACGGCTATCCCATAGATCGTATTCCTGAGCATGGCGGGTATCCGTTCTATGGCCGCGGTACCCGTCGTGGTTGCCAGAAACATTTCTCTCCCCTTAGCCGGAGTGATGACCCTGCCAACCGTCGATACCCCAATGGGGAAACTGTAATGCATCGTTACCGCAGCATCGAGAGTATGGTTTAGTAACATTTCATCCATCAGCGCATGGGCTTTTTCTTCATCGGATGCCGCCACAGTTTCCAAGTGCGTTTGGACCCCATTGCCCAGTAAGACAACTTGGATGTCCGGATTCAGAGCTTGGGCAAGTTCTCCCCCGCGTACAAGTTCCTCAGGCCCATGTTCACTTCCGAGGATGGTTAGACCTACTCTGACCTTTTTACCAAAAGAATTGGCAGCAGCATTGGCTTCGAGATGCTGAGCAATTTCTTCAAAAACATCTGCGATAGTCGAACGAATCGATTCCTTTTTCATGATTAATTTCACCTCCCTTTGGGATGCATATCATCATCAATCGTTTGCCAAAGCCTTAGAAAGATCTCGCATGGCTTCCGCAATCATTAAACGCACGTCTTCTTTTTTGAATCCGATATCAAGCATTCCATTGTTCTTTTCTATAGTGAAGGAGACACCGTCAAAAAGATTGGTCAACCTTCCCAAGAAAAGACTGCCTTTTCCAATGATCATAGCTCTGGAAATATCTCCAGCGAGGATCATCTCTCGGGCGTGACCAATAAATGGAATTCCCGAGGGAATGTGGCCCTGAGTTGGGGCAAATCCAGGCATGCCGAATCCCGCAACAACCTTCGCTAAATCTCCCTTTTCTAATTCCCCTCGTTTAACTCCCAGTGCCCCGATCATTTTGTAGTTGGCAAGGGGCACGTCGCCTGCTCCAGCCGGTTCAGTAATTTCCGGGTTTTGCAATTCAGCCGCATAACGATCGACTTCGGAAATCTTATACCCCATCCTGTCCAGTGGATCGGTCACAATGGCCGTCATTACAGCCTGAGGAGAGGCCCCTGAGCCAATTTTATGTCGTCCAACCCCATCGGTACGAATCACGGGGTTGATACCGTCATTTTCAGCAACGTGAATCGCGAAGGCCCCAAGCATGTCTTCCAAAGCAGGCAGTCCCTTTTTAACATGATCCTTAGAATTCATCCCGAGTTTGGTGGAGGCACCACCGGCTAGGACGACAATGTTTTTATAAATTCCGCTTTGAGCTAGGGCAGCTGCTTCAATGAGTGCATGAGTAGGTCCAGCACAAAAACTCCGGGTATCTGAGCCCGTAGCATTTACACAACCACACATCTCTCCAATGGCTTTGGCAAAGTTTCCGCCCCCACGTTGGTTCATATCTCCACACGCTTCCTCTGAGCATTCGATGAGATATTCGACTTCTTCTGCTTTTAAATCTGTTTTCATCAAGAGCAGTTGTAAAGCAAATGCAGCCGAAGCTTTACTTACGAGATTTTCCATCATGACATGGTCTGATAACGCTTCATCAAACTCATGAGCTTTTTTTACACACCCCACTAACTTGGCGTTAAAGTACAGCGGCTGGGCTAAATGATTATCCACTAACTTCTGAATTTCTTCCGCTATGCCAGGTTGTTTTTCGAGTTTATCCAGTCCTTTCAGTTTGTTGAGTATGATATGGTTTGCAACTTTTTCTTTAACTTCAGTCTGAAATTGTCCCTCTAAAATGACCAAATCAAAGACATCCACCATTTTCATTAACCCTATAAATTCATCTTCTGGCATAATTTCACCAAATTTACCGTCCCGACTCGTACTCAAATCCAAGTGTTCATACCAGGGACGAGCGTAGTCCTTCAACTCATCCGGTGATATATTTCCTATGTACACCTGGTTAGGTGGATACGACACCGCGTGGTCAAAGCTTCTTAAGTGCTTTGGGAGGTCTTGAAGGTGATCTGATTCGGCATTCTTACGTCGTTCCGATGTCTGGGTGGTACCATGATGAACAAGCATGTCGTTCGCTTGGATTAAAGCATAAGCAGCACCTTTTACCACTGGAAAATTCATTACATCACCTCTATAAATTACGCAAAGGGTAATGGAAATAAAAAACTTCATTTATCATTACCCTTGCGAAATACTATTTACGATAGGTTTTCACTTCTTCTATGATCTCATCTACATTGAGTACCATTTCCATCATGCTGATCTGTTCGTCATAGACATCAGCATCAACCTGGTCCTTCAATTCGAACACGTGATAAGCTTTGAGTCCCAACGAGACTCCGGATAACGGACCTGCAAACGTAGGATCGCCGGTTGATACGGTTTCTGCAGCTAGGCCGGAAGCTTCTGCCTCCGCTCCTCCTAACACCACGATGAAATCTTCCTTACCGTATTTTTCCGCTAAATCCTTGATACGCGTTTGGTTTTCCAGATCCATTGCCCCAGCGGCAGTTCAAACAAAGCACTCTGTCGTGGAGAATACCACGTCTGCTCCAGCTGATTTGATACATTCTTCGATGGCAGGCCCTGGTATACCGTCGCGATCACCCAAAATGGCTACTTTTTTACCTTTCAGCATTTCACTCTCTCCCATCCTAAATTAGTTCTTGAAGTTTAGCTTCCACATCTTCAATGGAAAACTCCTTACAAAGTTCTCCCACTATTTTACCCTCTCGGTAAAATAGAATGGTGGGTAAGCCCAAGACCTTTTGGCTAATGGCTAGTCTCTTACTATTGGTGGTATCAAGACTGCAAAATTTGGCTTTTTCAGCGTTTCTGTCGGCTAGTTCATGAACACTGGGCATCATTGCTTTGCACGGTTCACATTTTGGCCCCCAAAAATCGACCATGACTAGACCTTCTGCTTTTAACACCTCTTCTTCAAAGTTCTCCTTGGTTAGTACGATCACGTTGATTCATCTCCTTTTAGGATAAACTCTCCTCATTATTGGGTAATATATTTTTCAGCCTGTGTTGCAGCAATAGCACCATCAGACACAGCTGTAACCACCTGACGAAGTGACTTTTTCCGTACGTCACCAGCGGCAAACACGCCCAGGATGTTAGTCTTCATTTCATCGTCGGTTAAGATGTAGCCACTGTCCATTTTGACCTTATTTTCGAACAAGCTACTTAAGGGTACAAAGCCAACGAATACGAACACACCGAAGGCGCCGTCCTCCTCCGGTGCAAAGATTTCAGTCTCCTCACCACTTTTAACATGCTTGACTACCATACTCTCAAGTAGTCCATCACCTTTAAGTTCTGTGATAACCGTGTCCCATAAAAAGGCAATTTTCGGATTGGCAAAAGCCTTTTCCTGTATGGATTTGGCTGCCCGAAGTTCGTCTCTCCGGTGGATAATGGTGACTTTGCGAGCAAACCTTGTAAGATACAAAGCCTCTTCCACCGCTGCATCTCCCCCACCGATTACATAGATTTCCATGTCCTCAAATAAGGCCCCATCACAGGTAGCACAGTAGGATACACCCTTCCCCACAAGCTTTTTCTCCCCAGGACAGCCGATGGGGCGTGGAAACGCACCGGTGGCTAAAATAACTGTTTTGGCAAGATACTCGCCTCTTTTACCAGTGATCTTTTTCACTTCGCCCTCAAGCTCCACATTCACGATGGTGTCGTATACCTTCGCGGTACCGAAATGCTCCGCCTGATGCACCATGCGTTCAATGAGCGATGGACCGGTTTCGCCCTCTATGCTGCCAGGATAATTTTCAATTTCAGAGGTGATAACAATTTGTCCTCCGTCCTTTTCCTTTTCTACAATTAAGGTATCCAACTTTGACCTACCTGCATAGATACCTGCTGATAGCCCTGCCGGACCTGCACCGATAATAATCAGATCATATATTCTCTCCACTGTAACTCACTCCCCACAAAACCTTTGTCTCTTTTTCTAAAATCCCTGTTTTTTAAATACGATCTTAATCCGTAAAGCGCTGCAGTCATCCCGCCCGGACCGCCGCCAACAATGAGAACATCATAGACCTCAGACGTTTCTGCTCCTCCTTCAAGAAATTCAGACCTTTTGAATCTTCTTTAAACAGGTGATTTACGCTCTCTGTCTGAGATTTAATTTATGCAATTATTATGCCAACTTTAAATGGTACTGCTAAGCAGGCATTTGAAGCATGGGGGTCAAACTAAAAAAGTAACTCGTCTCATTTTCGAACGAAGATCTGTAATATTTATGAAAATAGGCCATTCTAACTCATGGAATTAATAAAAACAGTCCCATTTTAGGACTGTTTCTATAGAAAGACTTTAAAATTATTCCAAAATTAAAACCAAATAGTTAAAAAACGTAGGCCTCACTCTCTTGATGTGAGGCCTACGTTTGAACAACGTATTATCTCATATTTTTCTTGAATCCTTTTTTTGGAGAGACCAATGGAATATTCAGTAACTTAGACGGTTTTAGGGCTTTTCTTCTTTTAGGACGGATTTTCTCATTTTGAAACCTTTGCGACACGTCTTTTTGATAATCGAGTAGGAGTCTACCCATTATTTGAGTAGCCGACCTCGCATGACAAATCTTGTTTCAACCGTGATTGAAACTTATCTCTTCGCGTCCATGATACCTCCTACGGTAAGACGATTCACTTTCATTCCATGCACCAACATCATTTACACTGGTATGTCTGTGTAATTAATTGGACTTCGTTTTGTTTAGCAAACTCGTCCCATATCCTATGCCTGATCATAGTGGACTTTCACCACCAAGTTAATCGCCATGTGTGGCGCACCGAAAAGGGAGCGTAACGAAACTTTAGTTTCGCTACGCCCCCTTTTTATATAGGTATCTAATGGGCTGATCATTATGACAGCTATTGAATGGGTGATCGTTCTAAAGTGCTGCTGCTCCTTATACCCTTTATCTTAGACGATCTTAGTGGTCCACTCTTCCAAATTCCACACATCCGTTACCCAATCTTCGTAGAAGTCTGGTTCATGGGAAACGACAAGCACTGTCCCTTTATAGTCAGTAATGGCTTTCTTAAGTTCTGCCTTAGCCTCAACATCTAAATGATTGGTAGGCTCGTCGAGAACCAGCCAATTTACATCCTTCAGCATAAGTTTACATAGTCGAACTTTAGCGTTCTCTCCACCGCTCAACACCATCATCTTACTGGAGATGTGTTCACTGGTCAAACCACACTTCGCTAAGGCCGAACGCACCTCGCCATTCGAGAGTCCTGGAAACTCGCCCCACACTTCATCCAGCGCCGTTTTCGCGTTCTTGCGACTAGATTCCTGCTCGAAATAACCAGGATATAAATAGTCTCCAAGTTCAACTTCACCAGAAACCGGCGGAATATGCCCAAGCAAGGTCTTTAACAAGGTGGATTTACCTAACCCGTTGACCCCACGAATCGCAACCTTTTGCCCTCGCTCCAGAGATAAATCTAAGGGTCGGGTCAAAGGTTCATCATAACCCAACACGACATTCTTTGCCTCGAAAATCACCTTTCCTGGCGACCGAGCTTCTCTAAATCTAAACTTGGGTTGGATCTTCTCTCTTGGTCGCTCAAGCAGGTCCATCTTTTCCAACTGCTTCTGGCGACTTTTGGCCCGACCCGTCGTTGAAATTCGAGCTTTGTTCCGGGCAATAAAATCTTCAAGCCGATCTACTTCTTTTTGCTGCTTATCGTAAGCTTTAATTTCTTGAACCTTACGGGTTTCGAAGAGAGCCATGAATTGCTCGTAGTTTCCGGTATAGCGAGTTAAATTGGCATTTTCAACATGATAAATAACGTTCACAACGCTATTCATAAAAGGCACGTCGTGGGAAACGAGGATAAATGCATTTTCATACTGATTAAGATAGCGCTTCAACCACTCAATATGCTCCACATCCAAGAAATTCGTCGGCTCGTCGAGAATCAATATACTCGGATTTTGGAGCAAAAGTTTCGTGAGTAAGACCTTTGTTCGTTGCCCTCCGCTTAAATCCGTGACATCTTTGTCCAAACCGACTTCGCCAAGACCCAGTCCATTGGCAATTTCTTCAATCTTCGTATCAATCATATAAAAACCATTGTGTTCTAGTATGCTCTGAATTTCCCCGACATCTTCCAACATCTTGTTCATTTCGCTTTCCGAAACACTGCCCATTCGGTCGTAAAGTTCTAACGTCTCCGCTTCCAAATCAAACATTCCTTGAAACGCCTCTTTGAGAACATCGCGGATTGTTTTTCCTTTTTCCAAAACTGTATGCTGGTCCAGATAACCGACCGTCACCCGGTTTGACCATTCAACGTTCCCTTTGTCAGGCATAAGCTTTCCAGTAATAATATCAAGAAACGTTGATTTTCCTTCCCCATTTGCCCCAACTAAGCCAACGTGCTCCCCTTTTAATAAGCGAAAGCTAACCTCTTCCAAAATCTTACGTCCGCCAAACCCGTGGCTAACGTTTTCTACATTCAATATGCTCATGTGACTTGACTTCTCTCCTTAATTGCAACTTTACTTATCGAACATTCCGCCAACTTTGCGACGTTTAATACCTTTTCTCTTCTCACCGATTTTCTGCGTGGCTTTGGTCGGTCCACCTTGTTCAGAACTCTTCCGCTTTTTCTCTTCAACTAACCGTTTCATCTGTTCCAAAGCTTTATCATCCATATTATAATACATCCTCCAATTATTTTAAGGTAAAATTCGATTCTTTCGATTCAACACTTTTAGCTTATAACTTTTAGCCTTTTAACTTTTTAACGGACGACTATCCTATCCTTTATTTTGAGCTATTTTTTCCGCTAGTTCGTTCAAATGCGTCCAACGCTCGAGCATATCGTCCAGTTTTTGCTCTAAGGCTTGTTGAATTGCCACTAACTCAGTTAGCTTTCCAAAATCACTGCCCACATCATTCATAAGTTGATTGTTTTTTTGAAGTTCCTCTTCCGTTTGCGAAATTTGAGCCTCAATTTGTTCATAATCCTGCTGTTCTTTATAGGTCATTTTAAGCGGGCGTTCTTTCTTCCTCTCAGGTTCAACATTTTCCGACTGAACGTCCGTCTTTCGATACGTTTTAGCCAAAGAAGCTAAGTTATCCGCCTGAGCCTCCGCTTGAGCTATCGCATAGATTTGTTCACGATAGTCCGAGTAATTTCCCACGTACGACCGAATAACCCCCTCTCCTTCAAAGGAGAAAATCTTATCCGTGATTCGGTCGAGAAAATACCGATCATGGGAAACAGTAATGACTGCCCCTGGAAATTCATCCAGATATCCCTCTAAAATCGTTAAAGTTTGAATGTCCAAATCATTGGTCGGCTCGTCCAATAAAAGGACATTCGGAGCACCCATCAAAATCCTCAACAGATAAAGTCTACGTTTTTCCCCTCCGGAAAGTTTCCCTATCTGCGTCCATTGAACAGCTGGTGGAAATAAAAAGCGTTCCAGCATTTGAGACGCAGTCAAAAAGCCCCCATCAGCCGTGGGAATCACTTCAGCCACCGCTTTGATTTCATCAATTACACGAATGTCCGGATTCAAATACGTATTTTCCTGAGTAAAATACCCCATATTGACCGTGGAACCTAGCTCTATACTTCCCCTATCTGGGGTGAGGCGACCAGCAATCAAGTTTAATAAGGTCGACTTACCACTTCCATTAGGGCCGATTATCCCAATTCGATCATTTCTCAAGAGAATATAATTGAAATCTTCGATCACGACACCCCGGTCAGGAAACTCTTTTCGCACATCTGTACATTCTAAGATTTTTTTTCCTAAGCGTGAAGCCCCAGCAGGCATTTCAAGTCGATCAGCGTGCTCCATCGGTTTATCTGCCTGAAGCTTTTCAAAACGATCGATCCTTGCCTTCTGCTTAGTCGTACGGGCCTTAGCTCCTCGACGCATCCATGCAAGTTCACTGCGGAAAAGGTTTTGCCGTTTTCTCTCGGTTGCCTCGACTTGCTCTTCCCGCTCCACTTTCAATTCTAAGAAACGACTATAATTTCCAGGGTAAGGATAAAGTTTTCCCTGGTCTAACTCTAGCACCCGGCCAACGACACGATCAAGAAAATACCGATCGTGCGTAATCATGACCAGCGCACCTTTGCGTTTATTCAAATACTGTTCCAGCCAATCCACCGTATCATTGTCAATGTGGTTCGTCGGCTCATCGAGAATCAGAATATCCGTTGGGTTGATGAGCGCACTTGCTAAAGCCACTCGTTTTCTCTGCCCGCCTGATAGAGTCCCTACCAAGGTATCGAATTTAGAAATTCCGAGTTTATTCAGAATGGATTTAGCTTCGTTTTCCAGTTGCCAAGCATCCAGCTCATCCATTTGTTGCCCTAGCGCAATCAGCGTTTGTTGAAGCCTCGGCTGATCTGGGTCTTCATCCAGCTTTTCCAAGGCCATTTCATACTCCCGCAACAATTGCATAACAGGGGAATTCCCCTTAAAAACCTGCTGTAAGACAGTCGCTTCATCTTCAAAATCTGGATTCTGAGGGAGATACTCTAGGCGCACGCTATTTCCCATCGTGACTTTGCCCTGATCCGGCCATTCCACTCCCGCCAAGATTTTGAGCAGAGTGGATTTACCCGTCCCATTAACCCCGATGAGCCCTATTTTTTCTCCGTCGTCAATCCCAAAGGAAATATCAGCAAACAGTACTTTTTCGCCATAACTTTTCGTCAAATTCTCAGCAGTTAAGATGTTCATGTTTTGTTCCTCTTCCCCTTACCAAAAGCTGTAGAACACCTTATTATATCATAGTTCACTAAAACGTGCCGAAACAAAAATCCCATAACCGTGCAGAAATGCACGGTCATGGGACTAACTTATCTTATCTATAACATTGACCCTATTATCAATTATACCTAGCCTTAAGATACCTCTTCATTGGCTAATCCGTTCAAAATTTCATGAGCACCACGACGAATAGCGCCAAATTATCTTAGCCGACTCCATTTTTAATTGATCCCTCTCTATTTCGGAAATGGAGCCTTTCTCTTCCAACGTCTTCATCCGCTGGCGACTTTCTTCAGATCCTTTCAACATGAGATACATCTCATCTTGACGTGAACCCATGAAATCCATTCTCTGGTTCATGACATCCATTCTCTGGTTTAATCCTGCCACGTCTGTCTTCAATACTTGCACGTCCGTTTTCACGGTCTCAAGTAAGCCTAGGACTTTTCCAAACATCTCTCGAGTTTCTTGATCCACTTCATTACTCCTCCCCGAGCTTGTTTTCTATCCTCTCCCATATGTTTCCATATTACAAATCTTCAAGTAGTTTGTCTATCAAAAATCTTGGAATCCCATACCACGTTCCCCCGTTTAATCACCGTCCCAACCGGATTATTTCCAAAATGATACGGCAAATAATTCAAATTCGGTATGTCGAGAATAAGAACATCCCCCTGTTTCCCCACTTCTAAACTTCCCACCTCATTCGCCCTACCAATGGCATGTGCAGCATTGATTGTCGCCGCCGTCAAGGCTTCCTCAGGAGTAAGGCGAAGATAAAGACAAGCAAGGGTCAAAACTAGGGGCATGGACTCTGTAGGGGATGACCCAGGGTTCGAATCTGTGGCCAAAGCCACAGGCACCCCAGCACTGATCATTTCTCTTGCTCTTGCATACGAATTCTTGGCAAGATTAAACGACGTCGCCGGAAGTAGTACCGCGATCACTCCTTGTTTAGCAAGAGCGGTAATCCCTTCATCCGAAGCCTGAAGTAAATGGTCCGCACTCGTCACGCTCAGTTTCGCTGCCAATTCTGCTCCTCCTGCCGGATCTAATTCATCGGCATGGATCTTCAACTTAAAGTTAAGTTGTTTAGCTTTAGATAAAATTCGCTCACTTGAGTTGACGCTGAACACCCCAGGCTCGCAGAAAACATCACAGAACTCTGCAAGACCCTCAGCTGCAACGTTTGGCAGCATATCTTCAATAATGTAATCTGTAAACTCCTCTTCGCTAAAACCCGGCGGAACCGCATGTGCTCCCATAAATGTAGGTACTAGATCGATTACCTGTTCATGGTTTAATTCCTTAATAAGACGCAACGCCCGCATTTCTTCATCTAACGTTAAACCATACCCGCTCTTCACCTCAACCGTCGTCGTTCCCAGACTAAGCATCGTCTGAAGTCGGCGGCTTGTTTGAGCCTTAATCTCTCCATCCGTAGCCTGTTTTGTACTCCGAACCGTTGAGAGAATTCCCCCGCCTTGTTTAAGAATCTCAAGGTAAGGAACTCCTCTAAGTTTCAAGGACAATTCATTTTCGCGCGAACCAGCATAGATAACGTGCGTGTGTGGATCAACAAACCCCGGAGACACAACCTTACCCTGGGCACCAATTCGCCTAGTTTCCGGCCCAACCAATCCACTAGCAAGAACCTCTTCCGTTGTGCCTACCGCTACAATCTTACCCTCTCGAATAGCCACAGCACCGTCTTCAATCAAACCAATCTCGGACATACCTTCCCCACGAGCCGGACATCCAGAGTGACCCTTCATCGTCACCATCACCTGCGCAGAATGGATCAAAAGATCCGCATACAGCACCAAACCATCTCCTTTAAAAGCTTATCAACCTCGTTCCCAGCCCCACGGCACAGCACCCAAGCAGAGGTGCGATTTTCTTAGAGAGCATGTCAGCGGCGTTGCGTCAAACAATAGCATGCAGCGCATGTATACGTAGAAAGCTCTCCTCGTCGTTCCAATCCCCTTCCGACCCCAGACCAGAGGAAGTTTCTTAGCTTAGAGAAGCACTTTAGCGGAATCGCGTCAATGAGCGCAGACGATAAAGCGTAAAGAAACTCAACGGGACTTGTCCATGGATGGACTGATGCCGCGGTGCCAAGGATGGCAAGGAGCGGCGCACTACAGAACGCCCCAGGGTTTTGCGTTTTAGCCTTATCGTCAAGCGAATAGCGATGCAGCGTGTGCGATCACGATAGTCTCCGGTGGAGACTATCGCCAAAGGCGCTTACCTAAAACGAACACATACCGCCGTAGGATGCTATGACACTTCCTTCCCCTAAAACCCAAACACACGCTTCTCTAAAATCTGCTCACTTGAAAAATCACGCAAACCCAAATAGTAGGTTGCCACATCCATCATAGCATCAAGCGGAACCAGACCAACAATTTCGCTACCGACAATCGGCACTCCGAAGTGAGCGGCTTCAGTTTTAATAAACTCCATAGCCCGATACAGTGGAGTTCCTTCGGTATCCACCATATTCATTGAGATTTGCACAAGACCTTGCTCGGAAAGATCAATCCCCAGCGCCTTGACGTTGACAAATCCTCCGGAGCTCCCACGAATCCCCTTGGCAATAGCCTTACCAATCTCAATATTTGTAGTTCCAAGGTTTACATTAAACGCAACAAGAGGCGGACGAGCCCCAATGGCAATCGCTCCCGCCTTTCCCAAAACACTCGGTCCATAATCCGGAGCACGCTCAGGCGTCGTGATACTCTCCTTCAGTCCTTCATATTGCCCTCTACGAACCTCCGCGAGATTCCGTCTTTCGGCCCTTGTCGCCGCCTTCTCATAGAGATAGACAGGGATTGAAAGTTCTCGTCCAACCCGTTCCCCTAACGTTTTAGCCAGCTCAACACACTCTTCCATGGACATACCCCGTACAGGAACGAAAGGAACAACATCCGTAGCTCCCATCCTTGGATGTTCTCCCTGATGTTGATCAAGATCAATCTTCTCGGCCGCTTTAGAAATCAGCCTCCAGGCAGCTTCAAGCACCTTCTCTGGTTCACCAATCATACTAATAACCGTCCGATTGTGGTCCGCATTACTAGAATAATCCAGCAAAGTAACACCCGCTACCTGCCTCACCTCAGCAAGAATTTCATCTACAACATCCAGCCGCCTACCCTCACTAATATTTGGAATACATTCTACGACTTTTACCACATACAACATCTCCCTAAAACTACTAATCCTTGTATCTCAATATTCCATTTCCCACATTCCGTATCCTATATCCCGCAGGCCCGTTTTCACGTATTCATGTATTCCCGTATCCTGATCCCCGGCGCAGCACCGAAGCAGGGGGGCGATTTGCCTCAAGCCAGAAACTATCCCCAATGTGCGTCCGTGATCCAACCCTGAATCGCTTCAATGAGCGCAAACGCCAAGGCGTTAAGAAACGCAACGGAACTTGTCCATGACTCGAACAGGACGTTTGAGGTTAGAGCATCGCCATGGATGGCAAGGAGCGGCGCACTTACAGAACAACCTAGAGGTTTTGCGTTTTAGCCTCGGCGTCAAGCGAATAGCGATGGAGCGTGTGCGAACGGGCTAAGACACTGACTCTTCTACTTCAACCTCTCCAACACCGTACCCTGACATTCCTCGAACAATCGATTTCCCTCAGAACGTATCACTTGGCATTCCACCAACAAATCCTCTTTCGTTTCAATGGACTTTAACCCCAACGCATTAATTTGCACATTATAGAGAGCTCCCTCAAGACCCGACTTGAACATTAAAGCCGCAACTCCCATGTCACTCAAAGCGTTGGGATTTCCCTTAGCAAGCAAACTAGGGATTTCACGTAAACCTGCCAAACACTCCTTAGCCGTTCGCAAGGGAATCTCCGCCGCCTTAATTGTGGCCACTTCCAAAGCCTCACGACGAAGCATCTTTTCATCCTCAGTATTCTTCGGAAGACCCAAGGCCTCCATCACGACCTTGAAACCATGGGTATCCTCATCAACTAAAGCCAATAACAATTCTTGCCTCGCCACTGCCATGTCCATTAATGACCTCATCTCATCCTGAACAGCAGCAAACTTCTCCCGCCCAATCGTCAATCGACAAACCATAGCCACCAGCGCATATCCTTGAGCCCCAGCATAAGCAGCCACACTCCCGCCACCCGGCGCAGGCGACGACGAAGCCACTTCACGGGCAAATTCACTTAAACTCAAATCCCTAAGATTCAAATTACCCACACCCTTCGTTAGTGTCAACCCAAAATTCCCCAAATCAAGAACTCCCACTGTATCCGTTAACGTTAGCCAAGCCTACGTCCCTCGTCCCCCGCTTAACAAACGCTTTTTCGTCAAAGACGCAAACATCCTCACACGTTCCAACCCCGTCGACCCACAAACCCAAGGGAGTTTCTTAGCTCAGAGAAGCACGAAGAGCGGAATCGCGTCAATGAGCGCAGATGCTAAGGCGTAAAGAAACGCAACGGGACTTGTCCATGGATGGACTGATGCCGCGGTGCCAAGGATGGCAAGGAGCGGCGCACTTGCAGAACAGCCCCAGGGTTTTGCGTTTTAGCCTTAGCATCAAGCGAATAGCGATGCAGCGTGTGCGAACGGGCTAAGAAACTTCCTCCTCGATACAGCAGCGTGTTTCTAAGAAACTTCCCCCCCGAACAACCCCTCAACTAACCTATCCACCAATTCCTCCTTAGGAATAAAAGGAACCGTAATATGTCCTAAACCCTTATAACGCTCATTAAACTCAATGCTCGTTTCAATAGAGTGTTCGTTTCTAGCCCAAGACCGCCGTGCCACTCCGCCCATGACGTCCCATAACAGAGCGGACTTAATCACGTTATCCACTCGCTCGCTCCCATCGAGTACCAAGCCAAAACCACCATTGATAGCTTTTCCAATGCCTACTCCCCCACCGTTGTGAAGGGATACAAGGCTCATTCCTCTAGCGGCGTCTCCGGCAAAGCTTTGTACAGCCATATCTGCCATAACATTACTGCCATCTTTGATATTGGCGGTTTCCCTAAACGGTGAATCCGTCCCGCTCACATCATGATGATCCCGTCCGAGCATAACCGGTCCGATCTCGCCCGTGCGAACCATTTCGTTGAATTTAAGCGCGATCTTTATCCGCCCTTCAGCATCCTGATATAGGATTCTAGCTTGCGTGCCGACCACGAGTTTATTTTTCTCAGCATCCTTAATCCAGATATAGTTATCCCTATCTTGGCCCCGACGATTTGGATCGATACAAGACATCGCTGCCTCATCCGTTTTTCTCAAATCTTCTTTTTTGCCGCTGAGGCAAACCCATCTAAAAGGCCCATACCCATAATCAAAGAGTTCTGGCCCCATAATATCTTCAACATAGGACGGGAAAATAAAGCCATCCTTTTCATCTACACCGTTTTTGGATATCTCATTCACCCCAGCATCATAAACCGCTTTCATGAAAGAATTTCCATAATCAAAGAAATAGGTGCCTTGTTCTACTAAAGTACTGATCAACTCGAATTGACGCTTTAAACTCCGATCGACGAGTTCCTTAAATTCAGCCCGATTCGTGCTAAGAAGCCTTGTCCTCTCTTCAAAAGAAATACCCTGCGGGCAATAGCCCCCTTCATAAGCAACATGGCAAGACGTCTGATCTGAGAGCAAATCCACTTTGATCTTATTTTCAACCGCATACTCCAGCAAGTCCACGACATTCCCTTGGTAAGCAATCGACATAGGTTCTTTCTTCTGCACATACTCATCAGCAATACGGAAAACTTCGTCAAGATCAGCCGACACACGACTAACCCAGCCCTGAGCATAGCGGGTCTTTATCCTCGACTCATCGACTTCCGCGATAATCCCAACCCCTTGGGCTATTTCCACGGATTTCCCTTGAGCCCCACTCATACCACCAAGACCCGACGAGATAAATAATCGTCCTCGTATATCCCCATCATGAGGAACCCCTAACATTAATCTTCCGGCATTGAGCAAAGTGTTGAACGTACCATGCACAATTCCCTGGGGTCCGATATACATCCAGCCGCCCGCCGTCATTTGACCATAATTGGCCACACCCATTTGTTCAGCAACTTCCCAATCCTTCTGATTGTCAAACATACCGACCATCAAAGAATTGGTTATAATCACCCTAGGCGCTTCTGGCCGCGAGGGGAATAGTCCTACTGGGTGGCCCGATTCCATGACCAAGGTCTGATGATCTGTTATCACTTCAAGATATTTCTTAATCAAACGATACTGCAGCCAGTTTTGACAGACACTCCCCGTTTCACCATAGGTGACAAGTTCATAGGGATAAAGGGCTACTTCAAAATCCAGGTTATTATCGATCATAACCTGGAAGGCCTTACCTTCAATGCAGTTCCCTTTATAGTCATCGATTGGCTTCCCATGCAATGGCCCGGCTGGACGAAAACGATAAGCGTAAATCCTACCTCTGGTCCGCAATTCTTCGAGAAATTCCGGGGCCAATGTTTCATGCAGTTCCTCAGGCACATAGCGCAGAGCATTTTTCAAAGCGATCTTCGTTTGAGCCTGTGATAGACTAAACCCCCTGTCAGGAGCCCTTCTGATTCCTTCTACAAACTCCTGTATTTCTGGGAGTTCCGGTTTTAGCTTTATGGTCATGGCTTGTGAGATGTCATAATTATTGATCATAACATAGTCCTCCTCACCCAAATAAGAGATTTACAATCCAGTAATATGCAACAGCCTTAGTTTCAAGTTTCCTACCCATCTTGATATATATCAAAGTATTAAAAACTTAGAATTAGCCTTCCCCAAAACCAGCAGAGTTTTCCAAACAGCTACAGTAGCCCCTTAGGGCTACTGTATTCATTATCTCTACAGATCGTTGACTCCGAACTTGTCCCTTGCTTGTCTAAGAACAGCGTTAATTCCTTCCTTGACTTCCTCACTAACAGGATTTGGCTGGTGCGTCTCTAGGATATGTTTAATTCTCTCTCTAGCACGGTCAACCATCGTCTTACTCCCGTTCCCTGACCAACTTTGATAACTATCGAAATCCGAGAGATCAGGGAACCAATTCTTTCTAAAATGATTAACCGTATGTTCATCTCCCAGGAAATTACCTCCCGGGCCAACCCTCATGATCGCGTCGACCCCTAAGGATTCTTTATCAGTGTCAATCCCTCTTAGCAATCGTCTGGTTCGACCAATAACCTCATTGGAAATCAGCAGCAACTCTAATGATCCAGTTAAGCCAAATTCCATATAGAAAACATCATGCATAATGTTGCACCCTTGAAGCGCCCCCATCAAGGTGAACATGGTCGATTCTGCAATGGCCTGTTCGTCGCAAACCTTCGAGTTGCAGCATCCGGCATAGCCCCAAGATGGCAGCTGGTAGTAATGCGCTAAATCGACAGCCCCTCCTTGGAAAAGCACAGCTTCGGGTGTACCATAAACCGCTTGCATGGTCCGCATATCTAACGGAGAATTACCATAGCCATAAACAAAAGGCGCCCCCGGAGCTTTCAACTGGTGAATAACTAAACCACTCAAGGCTTCGGCATTAGCCTGAACTAAAGCCCCTCCAACCGTCGTAGGCACTGAAGCTCCCGCTACACCACCACACGCGAAATTGGTCGGAACCCCATTTTCTGCGGCAATTAACAATTTATCCACAGATTCTTGCGGATGCTGAAGCGGAGACGTCGGTTCAGTGTAAATCATGAACAGAGGCCTCTGACGCAAGCGTTCTTTCCCGCCCACTGCCACCGCTGCCATCTCGATAATATCCCGCAGAGTATCCCCGTCCTCAGCAATGACCACCTGAGGCTTCACGGTATTTTGCACCATGATGGCATATTGTTCTCGATTAATCATATGGGGACTGACATCGGACAGTAGACCCATAGACATGACAAAATCAATATTTTCCAGATTGTCACATATTCTTATGGCCTGCGCCACGTCCTCTTGGCGCCAACTACGCCTTTCTTGACTAAACGGATCTAAATAATTAAGCGTGTCTGATCCAGTACCAAAATGCACGTTGGTTCCTTCTAAATTCAGTGCTGCCTCTCCATTACGATTGTATAGCGTCACGCGCGAAGGTGCAGTCTGCAGTGCTTTCTTCACAAGATGTGTTGGGAAATAGACCCGATTACCGTTTTCTACATAGGCCCCTGCCTGCCGAAGCAGCTCGACCGCTTCCTCATGGTAAATCACCATACCGGTCTCTTCAAGTATCTTACAACTGGCAAGATGAATCTCCTCTGCCTGTTTTTCAGACAAAGTGCGGAAAAACAGCCCGTTTCCGTGTGAACTTCCCACTCCCATAACGATACCCCCTTTTCTTTCAAACAAACCTATGGATAGCTTAAAGGTCTTTATTAATTTTTTCTGTTTCTGCAATAATATCATTCAACCCTTGGCGGATCGTTTCATCTAACAACATAGGAACGTGGGTGGCAACGATTTCTTTGGCCAAATCAGCGGCATGGTCTTCAACCGTTTTAGATCCCTGTTCTTCCCAAACTTCCCAGAACGAACGGTTAAACTGTTTGGGCATCCAAATTTCTTCACGGAAGTGGTCAAACGTGTGCTGATGACAAACATAGTTTCCACCAGGGCCCACTTCATCAATCACATCGACTGCAAGCGTCTCCTCATCGATGCGTGTTCCCCCACCTATGTAACGTGCGTTATCCATAAAATCATTACACATCGTGAGGAAGGTGAGCGAACCGGTTTTTCCGCCTTCTAGGTACCCTACATCATGGACTAAGTTAGCTCCCATTAATTGAGCCATCAAAATACCGTTTCCTGCTTCCATACCTGCCTGAGCATCTGGCACTGGAGAATTGACACATCCCGCTTCGGTGAAGTTAGGAATTCCGTAAAACTGGGATAATTGCGTCATGATCGCATAATTCATCATGGTCTCCGGAGATCCATACAAGGTTGCAGTGGTTCCCATGTCCATAGGGGTCGCTCCACCACCAATGATGATAGGGGCACCTTTGCACTTTAATTGAGCCATCACGACCCCAGCTAAAGCTTCAGCATTCATTAAGACGATTGTCCCAGCTTTCGTCACGGGTGTGGTAGCTCCAGACAAGATCCCCGGAGTATAAACCACCGGCACTCCATATTCAAAGCAGGCAAACATTTTTGCAATCCCATCATTCGTGTGGACCAAAGGAGAAATCGGCTCAGAGTAAAGGACGATGAACGGGTTTTTCCGAAGTTCTTCCTTCCCGCCAGCCACTAAGGCTGCCATCTCTAATTGAGCACGCATGTTTATCTCATCATGTGCGGTCACTATAATGGGTTTAACGGTATTGGAAACCATGGCTTCTAGTTGATGAAGATCGCTTACTTTGCTACTTTGGTCAGAAGCGATGGCATAACTCATGACAAAATCATAGTTCGGCAAATAATCCATGACCCGACACGCTAATTCCACGTCTTTTTTCGTAGAGCGCCTTCTCATACCCGTTTCAAGATCGATCGTAAAGGGAAGATCTGAGCCCGTTCCGAAATACGTTCTATTCTTCTCCAGAGGCATTACGCGCTTACCTGTTCGATTTGCTACGACGATCTTGCTCGGGGCCAGACGAATGCATTCTTCAACGAGCCAACTCGGAATCCGTACACGGTGCTCATTCACAATACAGCCAGCATCTTTGAGTAGCTGTAACGCTTCCGGGTGGTCTACTTTAACTCCAGTGCGCTCAAGGACCTCCAATGTCGCGAAATGGATTTGCTCTATCTGTCCCTCACTAGCCCAACGTAACTGGGGAGTCAAATTCTCTATACTATTGGAACGAATCTTTTTCATGGGTTAATTACCTGCCCTTCAGAATAGTTTATTACCTTCACCAAGCTTTAAAAGCCACAATCATGATCTTCCAAACTACTAACAGGAACTAGCTGCCTTCTATAAAGGCTTTGCGATCGATCGATAATCAAGGATACTTTCTGCATTCAATACTGTTAATAAAGTAAGCTTGCAACATTTGTGCCAGACCCTCATCAAAGTACATTTTGGTCCGAACGATCCTTTTTCTTAGTAAGAGTAGGCTATATAGCCCTTTTCTAATACGATGCAATTCTTCATCTATGAACTAGTGAAAATTTCTAACGCATAAAATGTTTGCTATAAATCATCTTTTTGAATTCCTATTAACAAATTAGAGATCTCTATAGATTCTTCCCCACAGTGATGTCTTAAGGATTTATTTCAACGTTTATAGAAAGGGTGCATAATTCTTTTGCACTTACCGAAATTTTGCTACAAATATACCTTCAAACCCTTTAGGGTCTTCTAAGTAACTGTCAGTACCTAACTCTCAGGACAGCCCTTCTTTTTAGCCTACCCTAACCATTGTGATAGCCTTATCTGAGCAAGTTTCGACACAGATCCCACATCCCCAACATTGTTCCGGATCGAACTCCACTTTCCTCCGTATTTTCCCGTCGATTACGGTTTCTGTCTCTCCTAAACTAAACGCTGAAAAATTACATCTTTTAGTACAAGCCCCACAATGCGAACATTTATCTTCGTCGCGCTGGGCCACGTATTGGATCACCGGAAAAACGCCCTTCGTTCCCTTTTCTAAAGCCAGACGCGTAGGATAACAACAGCAAGCACAACAATTACATATCCAAGCTAGACCATTTGTCCGCCAGTCACTGTTTACTTGATGCATCAGACCCTTCCGATGCGCCATTTTTACGATCTCTTTCGCTTCTTCCTTCGTTAGAGACTGACCAAAGGTACGATCTGTAATGGAATGATCAAAGCCTAAACAAGTTCCAGTTGGCTTAGTACACTGGCCCGCGAGCTTTCGGCAATTGCAAGGAACTAGGCGTATTTCGCGAACAGAATCCAATAATTCTTCAAGGTTCTCTATCAGCTCAAACGTTTCTGGTACCCTATCTACCGTCTCCCCATTTTGAAGTGATTCAAGATATGGCCCCATTCTCTCTGTGTAAACTTCATAGCACCAATGATCCAACGCCTGACGCAATTCTGGTCCAACTTTCATTTGATAGTTTTCATCAAATTTGCATACATAATCTAACCGTTCATAGAAATCAGCTGCAAAATAAACGAGTTCTTCCCCACGCTTCTCTCTATTGACAATATGCTTATTGTAACAGCCTTCTAATAGATCTTGTGCCTGCTCCGAAGTGCATTCCATCCTGATGGCGATTTCAGAGACAGAACACAACTGACCGTCCATCCCGACCACCAAATCCATATCCCGGTCTGACACAAAACTAGACATATGAGGAACAACGAATTCAGGCACCCCAAACAAGGTGGCAAATTTCTCAATCAAGGCCATAAGAAATCCTCCTTTCACTCGCTTTCATTTTAAGCCTGGATAAAGGCCACTTTACACCCCCAAAACAAGCCGAGAGGCATTTTCAGGGAATAAAGTGGCCAATTTTAAGAGGAGGGGGGAGTTAATGAAGGGGGACTTACTTCAGCAAACCTTTGCTCTTTAGGAACGTCGTCGAAACTTCTTCAATAGACTTCTTCTCAATATCTGCCTGCATATTCAATTCTGTAATTGTCTTGGTATCCAGAATTGAACTCAATTTCTTAAGGTCAGCAGCCAAAGTCGGATAAGCATCGACAATTTGCTTTCTAACGACAGGGCAAGCATTGTAGACAGGAAAAGCCTTCTTATCGTCTTGGAGCATGACAAGCTTATCAGCAACAATTCTCGGTTCTGTGGTGAAGGCCAAGGCCAAATCCCCTTTTTTGGCTTTGAGAGTATCGTAGTTTAGCCCCATAGCCACATCGACAATATCGTCTTTCGGCATTTTGAAATCATACGACTTTTCAAACGATGGCAACCCATCTGCACGACCATCCCATTCAGGGAAGCTAACGAATTTCAAGTGTTCACCCTTCTTCACTTGAGCAACATAGTCCGAGGTCGTTTTTAGGTTGTACTTCTCAGCGACATCTGAACGAACGACGATCCCATAGGTATCATCCATGGGAGCATAATCCAGCCATTCAATCCCGTTCTTGGCATCCCATTCTTTAATGAGTTTGTAGCTTTCTTGCGCTTCAAACACAGGTGCATGATTCATTAAGTTCATGACGCCCGTGCCAGTGTACTCCCAATAAAGATCAATTTGACCAGATGTCAGAGCTGGTCTGATGACAGCCAGTTCACCAAGTCCCATCTTGTTTTCGACGGGGTATCCCAGGCCTTTTAGATATTGCAAGCTAAGCGTTCCCAGTAGTGACGCTTCCGTGAAAGTCTTCGATGAGATCTTAATAGTAGGTCCCTTTTTTGCCGTTTCAGCTTCAGCACCTTTGCTGGCTGTCTGTGAACCGCAGCCCACAACACCCCCCAATGCTAGTGCCAAGGACAAGACTGCAACAATGAAAACTAATGATCGTTTTTTCATGCACATACTCCTTCCTTAGGATAAGTAATCATTGACTAAGTATTAATGGTCATCCTCTCAGAGCCCTTGGTTTATGTTTCAGTCCCCTTACCTAGTTGATCCCCCTCCCTTCAACCGTTCATCAAAGTATATTATTCAACATGCATGCCCGGTGGAGTGATCCGATACTCGATGTAACTTAAAACACGGTCCAGAAGAATTGCCATCAATGCTCCCAAACCTGCTCCGACCAGCAAGTATTCCGGTCGAAAGAGTGCTAATCCGCCTATAATGAGATTGCCCAAACCTCCTGCCCCGATCAGAGCCGCTAATGTACCAATACTGACTACGTAAACAGTAGCCGTTCGAATACCGCTTAGTATGATCGGCATAGCCAGCGGAATTTCCACCTCATAAAGGATTCTTCCTTGGGACATCCCCATACCTGCAGCCGCTTCCTTCACATCCGGGCTTACCTCTATCAAACCAGCAATCGTATTTCTGACGATGGGCAACAGACTCTGGAATAGCAACGCAAGCACTGCAGGTTTCATTCCCAATCCCAGGATCGGCAAAGCCAGGGCAATAATTGCCAAGCCAGGAATCGACTGCAAGACATTCAGCAAATTCAGGGTCACCATGCCGAACGACTTGAATTTGGGTCGAGACAGAAATATCCCGAGCGGAATAGAAATCAAGATCGCTAGAGTGATGGTGATCAAAACGATCAGTGAATGGGTCAGAAGAGCATCCGGGGCCTTTTCGAATAGGGCAACCCTGAAATTCTCCCAAGTCATTTACTCACCCTCTTTCCTGTAAACATGTTTCCTAATGTCTTTGAAAGAGAGCATCCCAACGAGTTCTTGGCCCTTAAGAATCCCAAGATAATCAGCATCAAATTCCAGCAACAAGGAGAGCGCATCGGGTAGGGAGGTTGTCGTTTGGGCGAAAGCTTTCTGAGTGCGAAGAACTCGCTTTCTTAAGCCCTCCAGGTCACTCCCAAAATCCCTCAAATCTTCCAGAGTAAAATACCCGGAAGGCTTACCCTCCTTATTCAAGAGGAACCCCACCTCAGCACCCGCATCCTTCATTTTCTGGGCGGCACTTCGCAATTCAGGGTCTCCTACGATGCAACCGACGGATTTCATGGCTTCAGCAACACGATATAAGTTCAATTTTTTGACGACCCGATCATGACCAATAAAATTCTCAACAAACTCATTCACCGGATTAGTTAAGATCTTTTCAGGCGTGCCAAATTGAACTAACTTACCAGCATTAAAGATGGCGATCTTGTCTCCCATCTTAATAGCTTCATTAATGTCATGCGTGACGAAAACAATGGTCTTCTTAATCTCCTTTTGCAAACGTAGGAATTCATCCTGCAAGCGGGCGCGTGCTATGGGATCGACTGCTCCGAAGGGCTCATCCATCAGCATAATCGGAGGATCCACGGCCATTGCCCTGGCTACCCCTACCCTTTGCATTTGCCCACCGCTAAGTTGAGAGGGATATTTTCCCGCAGTCTTTTCCGGATCAAGCCCCATCATGACGAGGAGCTCTTCCACACGTTTCGCGATCTTTTCCTTTGGCCATTTGTACAACCGTGGCACGATAGCAATATTTTCAGCGATCGTCCGGTGCGGCAGTAAGCCAATCTGCTGAATCACATAGCCAATCCCCATTCTCAACTGATCCGTGTTCGTGCGTGTAATATCTTCTCCGTTAATTTTGATGACACCAGAAGTCGGTTCGATCATGCGGTTAATCATGCGCAAGGTAGTGCTTTTTCCACAGCCCGAGGGACCCACTAAAACGCAAATCTCTCCTTCTGGAATGGAAAGAGACAATTGGTCCACGGCCGGTATCACTTGACTGGGATATTGTTTTGAGATTTGCTTTAGTTCAATCATCTGGATCCCCCTTAGCAACTTTATCCTAGCGGTTAATTCTTAATCCACGTGGAACAATTCTCTTCTCGATCGCCCCAAGGATTGTGTCTAATCCAATGGCAATCACAGAGATAATCAAGGCTCCAGTGACCATCATGGGAGTGTTTGAACGAACAAGCCCTTCCGAAATAAAGCGCCCCAAATTGCGTTCTCCGATATAAGTAGCAATAGCGGCAATACCTGTAGTCATGACCACTGTAATCCGAAAACCAGCAAAAATAATGGGCATACCTAAAGGGACAAGGATTTCGCGCATGATCTTCCCCGAACTCATCCCCATCCCTTTAGCAGCTTCGATGACATTCCGATCAACGTTTTTAACCCCGTCATAAACACTGCGAATTAAAGGCATCATTGCATAGAGAACTAAGGCAAACAGAGCCGACTTTCGTCCCAATCCGAAGTAAGGGATAGCAACCAAAATAGCAAACATCGACAAACTTGGAATGCAAAAAATCGTGTTCGCCAGTGCTAAGACCCGAGCTGCCCATTTATCGCTTTTTGTCAACAACAGTCCAACAGGTACCCAGATCACTAAGGAAATTGTCACTGCCAACAGAACAAGGGTGAAATGATTCTTGCTATATTCCATGATCGTCCCAGTATTTTTTGCGAAAAAATTCATAAAGTCGTTTAAGGTCACTCGCTATCATCCCTCTTTCTTTTCATGCATTTTTTCCCTCTGGGACGCTTTAACGCATTATCGATCGGAGAGTCTCCTCTTAAAGGGTGGAACCTAATCGTTAGTTGCACGAATTGTGAATCCCCAACTTTTTTATTCGGTATTGCAGATTCTGCCTGGCTATTCCGATAGAATCGGCAGCCTTGGTAATGTTTCCGCTGTGGCTTTTCAACGCTTCCCAAAGCACTTGCTTTTCCACCTCACGCAAAACGCTGGCTAACGTGTTGGAACCCTTATTGTAGAGTTCAGAGAACGCTCCATTCTTACTAAGAAATTTCGATTTTAGATAATGGGGTAAATGGTCAATAGTTATCACGTTTCGGCCATCCAGCATGTTCATAGCACTTTCAATAATATGCTCTAATTCACGAACATTACCTGGCCACTGGTACTTTTTGAAAACATTTTTTAATTCAGCACTCATTAAAACGCTTTCTAAGCCATAAATTCTTTGATATTTGTTCAGGAAATAATCGATTAAGGTCTCTATATCTTCCTTCCGTTCTTTTAGCGGAGGAATGAAGAGTGTCATAACCGCTAAGCGATAAAAAAGATCGTTGCGCAAACTTCCGTTATCGACCGATTCCCATGGATCGACATTGGTCGAACTGATGACCCTGCAATGAACCGGAATCTCCGTGGTCCCCCCGACGCGCCTCACCATCTTTTCTTGCAAGACACGTAAGAGCTTAGCCTGGAGGGCAATACTCATGGAATTCAGTTCATCCAAAAACAAAGTCCCATTCCCCGCTTGTTGAAACAGCCCCTTCGATTCTACTGCCCCTGTAAAAGCTCCTTTCGCCGTGCCAAAAAGAATACTTTCCAGCAAAGTTTCAGGAATCGCGGCACAGTTAATGGCCACGAAGGGTTCATATTTTCGAGCACTGTGATTATGGATCGCTTGGACCACTAATTCCTTGCCTGTGCCTGTTTCTCCGAAGACTAAGATAAATCCATCTGCCAAGGCCGCTTTCTTTGCTGAATCAATTAGGCTCTGCATCACCGGACTTGAAAAGACGATCGAAGCGAAGGTATAGCGAGTGCCATTATTCCCACGCTCGTCAAGCCCTTCCAAACCAATTTGATCCTGTAACTGCATAGTCTTAGTCAACAACTCTTTGTATTTAGTAATGTTTTTACACACCGAGTAGACAGCTACAACCTCACCATTTTCTACCACTGGAAAGGTACTGGCAACAATGTTGACCTCTTTCCCTTGGTTGGTAAAATAAGTTTTATGCTTATCCAGAACAGGTTCTTTCGTGAAGACAACCCTTAAATGCTCACTGCTTTCTACCGTCACCGCATCGTATACTTCTGTTAAATACTTCCCGACCACGTTTTCCGATATTAAGTCTTCGAGTTTTGCCATTTCGGAGTTGTAGAAAATTATTTTTCCCTCGCAGTCTGTAACAATGACCCCTTCTTCAATCGAATTAAAGAGTTGCCTAAAAACTTGCGTTAAAACATCCATGGGCAAACTATCACTAGGCACTCTGTTACCTCCCGTTTTGGTTCAAATACATAGACATCTGCCCTGGAAATAGATCTGCAAGAAGATCATAGGCTAAACCCTGAATGGCCTGGCGTTTATAGTCTTGCGAATACCGACCAGGAATAGCCCGATCGACGGCCTCAGTCAATCTCTCGGCAATCTCTTGTGCGAGACCCTCATTTACGCTCTTTCCCTGCAACGCCTGTTCTAGCTCTGCCAGACGAAATGGAGTCCGCCCTAAGGCTCCCACAGCCCATCTTGATTGATGTATACGTCCGCTTTCTGAGTCCACTTCAAACCACGCCGCCATATTCAGACGAGCAATGGTTACCGTAGTACGACTGCCCACTTTGGCAAATCCGCTTAGGACTTGTGCTTTCGCCTCTGTTTCCCATACCGGGAAGTCAATTTCCGTGATCAATTCTTTGGCCTGTAGGCCTGCTCCGCCGCTTGCTGCTTGTAGCTCTGCAAACGAGACTCTCCTTGACCCCCGGGGTCCTAGAATACTCACCCATGCTTCAAGAGCTAACAATGTAGGAAGGCTATCGCCTGCTGGTGAGGCCTGGGCAATATTACCTCCCAGAGTAGCTCGGTTGCGAATCTGAGTGGAACCAACCTGAGAAGCAGCTTGCCCCAGACATCGAGCATTCTTCCAGATGAGACTGTTCTCACGGATTTGAGTGAACGTTGTGGCACTCCCAATTCTGAGCCTGCCCTTTTCTTCTTTTATGTAATTAAGCTCTGGAATTTGGGATAGATCAACAACCCAAGCCGGCTTAATCTGCCCGCTATTTAACTGAAGGACCAGATCAGTCCCTCCACTTATGAAAATAACTTCCCCCTCAAGGCGCGGAAGGGTGTCAGCAACCTCTAGAATATTAATTGGACAGACAAACTGAAATTCCTGCATCATGATTCAAGTCCCTTCATGTTTCTGGCTCATCTATCACTAAAATATCCCAGTTATATTTAATTGATATTAATTCGATGGCAAGCTTAAGATCCCTTCTTCATCACAACAGAAAAGGCTTAATTATTTTGCACTACCCCTAAAATTTTGGCACCCTTCGTATATCTTCCTCGACAGATAATGCATTGTGCAAGCTAAAAAGGAGAGGGCCTAGACGTTTCACGTCCAAACCCTCTCCAAAAGGATATATCCTGCTCCCCCAATCTCGTTGCCTACGCTTATTGGCACCCCTGCTTAATAATTTGTCACGCTGTCAGCAGCTTGAAACCATTTCAATACTTGAAGTAAATCAATTGTGGTTGTTTCATCGAGAGCTTTGGTTGAATCTGTTAAATCGTTTGCATTAGTTACTGAGTTGTTACTTAGATCATACCATAAGCCATTGAAAGATTTGAAGTAGATATGTTGGCCAGGTGCTGTAGCCATTGCTTCTAGAACATTAGCTTGAGTTAATCCATTTGTGTTCAATCGTTGGAATAAATATTTGCCAACTAGCACTGAGTTGTTGAGAACATAAGCTTTAATAGTACCCAAAGTAGTCGTACCACTAATCGCAGCCGGTACTGTAAACGTATTCGCGCTCATCTGTTGCTCGCTCAAGTAACTCACGCTATAGACAACGTTTTGATTAAACGAAACGGGCTTGATGTTTGGCACGTTCAAATAAAGTGTCACATTATCTCCACCAGTGTAACTTGCACTAACTGGGATCGGTGCACTACCATTAATGGACATTGTCACTAAAAACATAGATGTTGTCGGCCCCCCAGTTGAATTCCAGGATGGATCAACTCCGCTCATGGTTAATGTGATTGTTCCATTTACTGCTGATACGTGTTGCAAAGTAACTGCTCCGCCTGAATTACTCACCGTCAAATTGAATGAACCAGTGATACTGCTTCCAGTACTATCCGTCACTGTCACCGGTATACCATTCCAAGTTCCTCCCATTATTGGTGTCCCGCTCAATACCCCATTCGAACTAATGCTGAGACCATCAGGATAATCTGAAGGCTCCCCGGCTGGAATAGGTAGGCTGAATGTATATCCACTGCCCCCGGTCGCAACAAAAGTATAGCTATACGGTGTACCTACCACTGCTTGAGGTAGATCCTGTGGACTCACAAACGCCAGGAGAGTATTTGTTGCATCTATAGCTTCGAACGCTCTGTTATATTTTGCAGCATAATCTTTTGCAGTAGATGAGACATATCCTATAATCTTTGTGGCGGCTGGAATTGTGTATGAACCATCAATTATTGTTGTTGCCGAGTTAAATCTAATAGCAGATAAGCCTGTGCAACCATCAAAAACATCGTTGCCTATACTTGCTACTCCTGCAGGAATACTAATCGTAGTTAGGCCTGTGCAACCGGCAAAAGTCACGTTGCCGATACTTGTTACTCCTTGCGGAATAGTAATACTCGTTAAGCCTGTACAATTTATAAAGGCCCTGTCGCCGATACTTGTTACACTCTCCGGTATGCTAACAGAAGTTAAGATTGAGTAATAGGCAAAAGCCTGGTAACCAATACTTGTTACCGGAAACCCTCCCAAGGAATTTGGTATTGTAACATCTCCTCCAGTCCCTGTGTATCCCGTAATTTGGGCTTTGCCATCTGCTACATTATAAGAATAATCAGGCATCTGTGGAGCGGCTACTATCTGCACTTTGTACGTGACAGTCTTACCACCCACTGTTATTGTAAGCACTTGGTCTGTCGCTGCTACTGTATTGTCAAAGCCCGTTATATTCGCAGCAGTTATGGCCTCAGGCGTAGTGCTACCATCGTTAAATGTACCAATTATCACCAATCCTGTAATATCTAGTGCATCCCCTACGGTATAGTGTAATTTGGTGGCTGGAGTACTTATGGTAATACTTTGTAGAATATTTGTTGCGTCTATAGCTTCGAATGTTCTTCCATATTTTATAGCGTAATCTTTTGCGGTAGATGGGTCATATCCTATAATTTTTGTAGCTGTCGGAATTGTACTCGCGCCAATAATTATTGTTGTTGTCGAATTAAATACTATAGTATTTAAGCCTGTGCAACCTTTAAAAGCCGACTCTCCGATACTTATTACTCCTTGTGGTATGCTGATACTTGTTAAGCCTGTGCAATCCTGAAAAGCCAAATCACCGATACTTGTTACAGGAAGTCCACCTAATGCACTTGGTATTGTAACATCTCCTCCAGCCCCTGTGTACCCCGTAATTTGGGCTCCGCTAGCTGTTAGAATATAAGTATAATCGTTTGCCGGTTTCTGCTCAAACACCGCTGTCACTGTAACATTTGCTGCTGGCATAGTGAAGCTTGTGCCGATGATGACGTGATCCGTTCCATCATTGTACTTCAGCGTTCCTGCTTTCAGTTGCATACCTTCATCTGGAGTTATTGTGAGATTGATGGCTGTCCCGGTAATTGCCAATGTTGGGTTCGCTGTAATATTACCATCTGTTAGAGTTCCAATACTGACGCTGTAGTTTGTTGTGCCAATAGCTTCGAACGCCCTGTTATATTTTGCAGCATAATCTTTTGCAGTAGATGGGTCATATCCTATAATCGTTGTTGTAGACGGAATTGTATCTATACCATCATTATTAGATATTGTTGTTGTTGACGAGTTAAACCTGAGAGTAGTTAAGCTATCGCAGAAAGCGAACGCCCCCCAGCCGATACTTGTTACACTTTGCGGAATGCTAATACTAGTTAAGTGATCGCAGTTGTAAAAAGCCTGGTAGCCGATACTTGTTACACTTTGCGGTATGCTAATACTAGTCAAACCTCTGCATGAGCTAAAAGTCCCTTCGCTTATACTTGTGACTCCTTGCGGAATGCTGATACTAGTTAAGCTTCGGCATCCGAAAAAGGCCCCTTCGCTTATATCTGTAACTCCTTGCGGAATGCTGATACTAGTTAAACCTTCGGGACATGCTATTAAACTAGTCCCTGCTTTGTTATAAAGCACACCATCTATACTCTCATAGTTTAAATTATCAACAGCTACTGAAATACTAGTTAAGGAATCGCAATTTTCAAAAGCATAGTCGCCGATACTTGTTACCCCTTGCGGAATATTTATAGTAGTCAAACCAAAGCATCCGCCAAAAGCTCCCCAGCCGATATTTGTTACTCCTTGCGGTATGTTAATATTAGTTAATAACCATCCGCAATAGAAAAAAGCCCCGTCGCCGATACTTGTTACCCCTTGCGGAATGCTAATACTAGTTAAGGGGCAAAATTGAAAAGCATAGTTGCCGATACTTGTTACTGGGGCTCCTCCTAATGTACCTGGTATTACAACATCTCCTCCAGACCCTGTGTACTTCGTAATTTGGGCTTCGCCATCTGTTACCGTGTATGTGTAATCAGGGTTTACATTTGCTGCTACGTTGACTGTAATTGCCTGGCTAGTAGTTTTACCGTTGACCGTGATCAAAATTGCCGTATCTGCCAGAATAAGGGCATCGCCATCTGCTTTGATTGTTGCTATGTTATTCTCAGCAAAATTTGAAAGAGCAACATCTTGTATGGTTGAATCTGATTTGTTTAAGGATACAACTAAACCGCTTAAGTCTAAGGTATCACCGGCATAATAAGCTACTTTTGTTGGTGCTGTTTTTACTACTACACTGTTTACTGTTACTGCAAGATTTACCGTCCACTTCGCGTATAGCGAAATATCCGTCATCACGCTATCAGTACTGAAATCCCACGCATTGATGCAACTAGATTCCTTGTACCAGCCACCGAAGGCGTATCCCGTCCGTGTCGGAGCTGTCGGTGCGATTATGGCGGAGCCGGAGGTGACATTGTTTATGCTCGATACCGCACTGCCTTCCTGAGAGTCAAAGGTCACGGTATAGGATGATACAGATTGAATGATCGTACCGTAGTCGCCCACCGCCACGAATGTGCTGTTGCCGCAGGTTACTCCTCTGAGAGGATAACTGGTGTTTGACCAATTCCAGGTCGCTCCGTCCAGTGAGGTCAAGAACTTGCCGTATTTGCTCACCGCTACGAAGGTATTGTTGCCGTAAGTTACTCCGCTGGGATAATAGTTGCTGCTTGAAATACGGGTTGTCCAGACCGCTCCGTCCGGTGAGGTCAGGATCACTCCGTTGTAACCCATCGCCACGAATGTGCTGTTGCCGTAGGTTACTCCTTTGAAAAAATCTTCGCTCCATGATCTTCGGGTTGTCCAGGTTGCTCCGTCCGGTGAGGTCAGGATCGTGCCGTACCAGTTCGTGTATCCGTCCGCGCCGTAGGCACCCACTGCCACGAATGTGCTGTTGCCGTAGGTTACTCCACTGAGAGAATTGGCGGTGATTGCGTTTCGGGTTGTCCAGGTCGCTCCGTCCGGTGAGGTCAGGATCGTGCCGGCGTCGCCCACCGCCACGAATGTGCTGTTACCGTAGGTTACTCCAACGAGAGAATTGGTGCTGCCTGAGCTTCGGGTTGTCCAGCTCGCTCCGTCCGGTGAGGTCAGGATCGTGCCAGCGTCGCCCACTGCCACGAATGTACTGTTGCCGTAGGTTACTCCAGCGAGAGAATTGGTGCTGCCTGAGCTTCGGGTTGTCCAGCTCGCTCCGTCCGGTGAGGTCAGGATCGTGCCAGCGTCGCCCACTGCCACGAATGTACTGTTGCCGTAGGTTACTCCAGCGAGAGAATTGGTGCTGCCTGAGCTTCGGGTTGTCCAGCTCGCTCCGTCCGGTGAGGTCAGGATCGTGCCAGCGTCGCCCACTGCCACGAATGTACTGTTGCCGTAGGTTACTCCAGCGAGAGAATTGGTGCTGCCTGAGCTTCGGGTTGTCCAGCTCGAACCGTTTGCTGAGGCTGATCCTGGGACACCCACTATAAAAATAACCAACAACATAAAGGAAAGTACTAAATACATAAACTGATTAAATTGTTTTATCATATTAATCCTCCCACTACTTAAATTTTCCCTGACCAAGAATTAAGACACCTCCGTACGTATTTCCCCGCACTCCATCCTAAACCATAAAAATTGATGCATTGAATTAGTTCCTGACCATTTCGCAGTGGGAGAGTTCTTAGACGCCTTCTTTATTGCATTTCCATCTTACATTGCACAATAGGGTTTCTACCCTGGCATAACGCAAGCACAAATAACTTCTTTAAGCCTTTGTCCCTCATGGATATCCTCTCAATGTTAATAATTCATTGCACCCGAACCGTTGCCATTTGTTGTAGTTCCGCTCAAAATCGATTGACCAACTTGATTTCCAGATGCATCGAATAGTTTAACTGTTAATTGGGTCATGTCTCCAAAGGCAACACTCAACGTTCTGAAGTAGTTATTGGCTCCAATGATATTTATTTTGCCTGAAATCGCACTGCCGTTCGCCCAAACCTCATATTGAGTGGCTTCACTAATGCCAATTACATTGATTGTAAAATCGCTGGTTATGGCATCATTAAAGGTTTTCCCTAAATTCCAAGTACCGGTTACAGGAGTAACCATCATTTGTCCAGATCCTGCACCATCAACTACTGTTCCCGACAGAATGCCTTTAGCGATCATTTGTATGCCTCCGGCATCTTTGTAAAACTTTACTACTAATTGAGATGGATCACTGAATACGATGCTACCTGTTCTGATAGTCGCATTGGTAGCTTTATACGTATCGATTTGAGCTCCGTCAGTTGTAAATAATCCATAATACGTTGCCCCAGCCGGTACAGCGCTGGCATTTAGGGTAAAGTCACTGGCGTTTCCGCCATCTACTGATTCAACTAACCAATTAGCAATGGTACTATTATTTTGAGAATTTTGGCCCCGTGACGGAGTTTGGGTTGGTTCCGGTGTTGGATTTTGAGTCGGCTCAGAAGCCGGTGTCGTAGCAACACCTATAGCCTCTTTCCCAATACTATCAATTTGTTCCTGACTCACTCCGGCTGCCTTCGCAGCTTCAACCACTTCAGACTTGATGACCTCAGTCTCGGATTTTATCGTATCGATGGTCTTTAGCACTTGTTCTATAGTCTGCTGGTTATCTTGAAGAACTTGCTTCACGGCTTCCAATTTATCAGATTTCTGCAGACTACTCATAAACTCTTTGCCAAAACTAGCTAGCTCAACTAATTTAGAGGACGTACCAATAGCCGCTTTAATATCATTAATATTGCCCGTTTGGCTGAAGGTTTTCTGTTGCTCCTTAGTTTTATCCGCCAACTCCATCGTCCGTTCAGTAATATCATTAATTAAATGCACAAGGATTTCTGGTTGAGTATTCTTGATCAATCTCTGAGGATCTATTGCTTGCTTATCTGGCAACGGCTCGGTTAATGAAACCAGTTTCAAGGTCTGACCCATTGTCACTAACTGGACTGGTGCAGCCTTAGTATCTTCATTATTTTGCGTAACTCCTACTGTACCATCAATAACGTCACTTTGGGTTGAACCCGTTTCTTGATCGATACTAACCAAATATAAGGTACCACGCACGCCCATCACCGCCGTTGGCGTCTCAACTTCATATTTGTCATCAATATTTACAAGGCTTTTAACTTTACTCCAAACACTACCCGCCCACAATTGAATAGAAGACTGGTGTCCATCTTTCCAGGATGTGATACGAGCTTGACGTCGAGAGGATACCGAAATAGTATCACTTGAGGTTAATTGTTGAATATTTATGTAGGAGCTAGCTCCAATAGTGGCTTCTGTTCCGTCTTCATACGAGAGTTTGGCAGTACCGTTCTTACCTGTACGCAGCCAATCGCCCTGAACCAGTTCAGTCCCATCCACAGCAGGGAATTCACGCAGCCCTCCCCCTATCTTGATGATTACTTCCCCTTTGACACTGCTCAATTTCACCGTAGGCTGGGCAGCTGAAGCTTTCTTAGGTGAAAGGATCACTTGGCTACAAATAAGGACCAGTACTATAAAAATAGTTGTTAATTTAATTTTCATTTTTCGTCGAACTCTCCCTCTATATTGAAATGGCGCAACTTGGATATATGGGCGTTTTCAAGTAGATATCTTCCTATTTATTGCGTATGATGAATAATTACGAATTTGGAATATTCTTCATGAAACTAATAAAATCCTGCAATAATTTTGTATTGCAGGATTTTATTATTAAATTTATTTAATTCTGTGTAAAATGATTGCGTTCAGTCTTCCCTATAATTGGCTGTTTGACTATTTTGGTAGTCAAACAGCCAATTATCAGCATCAGAGCGCAAGAATCATACGGGTAACTGTACCTTTCCCATCACCAAGCCTTACTTCGGCAGAATTATCATCGGTTTAGTCTTAGACTGCCTGAACAACAAGAAATTCCGCCCGATGACTTGTACAAGTTCCGCCCCAGCCTGCTCGGCTAGCTCAGCCGCCAAGGTTTTGGGTTCATCAGGACTGTTTTGTAAAACCCGACACTTAATCAATTCTCGGGCCTCCAAAGCCTCGTTCGTTTGAGCAACCACCATTTCCCCAATTCCGCCCTTGCCCACTTGCAGAATAGGCACCATTTCATTTCCCATGGATCTTAAATGACGTTTTTGTTTACCTGTCAACACGCATATTTCCTCCCAAATTTCAAACTGATATAGAAGAGCCGCAAACTAACAGCCTCAGGCCTACTCTTCAAATACACTACTTATACTTTTCAATTACTACATTAAACATTTCTAACTAACTTTCTTAGATACTCTGAGATATCCCTAAGATTTTGAAGTATCCTAAAGTTTCGGCTCTCTTCTACACCTTTACTCATACCTCAACGCTGTCATCGGCTCTAGTTTAGCAGCCTTTACTGCCGGATAGAAACCGAAAAAGAGTCCCACTCCAATAGAGAAGGAAACAGCAAAGACAATTGCCCATCCCGACAAGAGCGGGGGCCAATGCAAGAGATAGGCCACCATCAAGGCACTCCCAGCTCCTAATGCGATCCCCACGATTCCCCCGACCAGGGATAAAACCATGGCTTCTATTAGAAACTGCGTTAGAATATCACGTTCTTTCGCTCCCACAGCTTTACGCAACCCAATTTCACGAGTGCGTTCCGTCACAGAAACCAGCATAATGTTCATAATACCGATCCCTCCTACAAAAAGAGAAATTCCGGCCACCAAACCGATAACGCTTGTCAAGATACGCGTAATCTTATTGGCTGATTGAACCAACTGTTGCACATTATAAGCCTCATACTGATTCGTGGTGCCATGGCGCACGTTCAAGATACGCTTAGCATTTGAGATCGCACTTTCTAAATCCGTCTCTCGTGAGGTTGCGCCTTCGAGTTGGTCGACACGCTGTGACTGAAAAACGTCCGACCACGTTCCCCAAGGAACATAGGCATAAGCATTCTGAGGCCCCACATCAAATTGGGCAAAAGCGGACTTATCCTTAGCCAAAACCCCAATCACCCGACAGGGCACATTGTTGATGATCACTTGCTGTCCAAGAGGATTTCCAGCGCCAAATAAAGCATCTCTCAACGTCTCATCGATCACCACCACTCGGCGTCCCGACGAAAATTCCTCATCCGTGAAAAACCGACCTTTGGCCGTTTCCCGACGGCGCAACTCAGCAAATTCAGGGGTCGTTCCCACGACCATGGCTGAAGAACGCTTTTGATTCACCTCTAACGCAGTATACTCAATACTCGCTGGCAGCAAGGTTTTGACTTGAGGTAGCGCCCGTCTCAAGCTTTCCCCATCCTGAATCGTCAAGCGATCCCCTTCGGCCTGTCCGGTATTTCCGACCGTTTTCGTATACAGTACGAACAAGTTGACCCCGCTTTTCTCCATTTCCTGCATGATGGCGGCCTTGCCCCCTAGCCCGATGGTAACGACGGCAATCACGGCAGCAATTCCGATGATGATTCCCAACATCGTTAACCCTGTCCGCAGCTTATTCGTACGCAAGCTAAAGAGTGCTCCCCGTAGGGCTTCAAGCAGGTTCATGTACTCCCACTTCCCATATCAGGCGTTACCGGCATTCCTTCCGAAAACTCGGTTGAGGGATTCAGCATCACTAATTCCCCTACTTTTAGCCCGGCAGTGATTTCCTGATGCGTGTCATTCCCTATCCCAATCTTCACGTCCGTCTTTTGAAGACGACCCCCTTGGATACGATAGACATAACTTTTGTTCCCTTCCTGAAACAGAGCTTCTTGAGGTACCGCCAAGACTCCTTCTCTGGTGGCAACGACGATTCTTATCGTAACACTTGAACCCGGCTTCAGCCCAACGGGTACTTTATCTAAACTGATCTTCACGCCCACCGTCGGCGAGGAGTTCCCCTGGACACTCGGTTGAGCTACCGCCTCTGGTGCCATCTCGGCAATCGCGCCTTGAACCGACGCACTTCCCAGCACTTTACTGGTAACCGTCACTTTAAGACCAAGTTGAACTTTTCCCGCATCCACTTCATTCAGTTGCGACTCGACATTCATCTGGGAAAGATTTGCCAAGACCACAAGCGGTTGTTGAACAGAAGAAAGGTTCCCTTCCTGGGCATTGACCTCAAGGACAGTTCCAGCGATGGTCGATTTATAAACCATTTGGCTCTGTTGCACTTGAACAACCTTTAGAGCTTCCTGAGCCTGTTTTAAAGCTGCCTTGCTTTGTGCCAAAGCGCCCTCAGCCTGCCTAACCGTACTCGAATTAATAGCATTCCCCTGAGGAATGCTATTTTGCTGATCAGCCGTAAACTGCGGAAGCGAGGAACCTGTAGCATCAGCACCGGAAGCACTTGCAGCACTGCTAATACTGAGAACAGCGGAACTTTGAGCTTTCTTCAGCTCGTCTAAATTGGCTTGAGCTGAATTGACACCTGTTTGAGCTGCCTCGACATTCGCTTTAGCCTGAGCAACTTGGGCATCTGGAAGGGTTGAATCTAAAGTCACGAGAGTTTGGCCCGATTGGACGGAATCTCCAACCTTCACCGCCACCTTCGAGACAAGACCTGGGGTTAAAACACGAACCTCTTGGCGAGAAACTGGAACAACGCTCCCCGTCGCAAAGACTTCTTCCTGCATTGAGATCGGGGCTACCGCAATAGCCTTGACCTTCATAGGTCCCTGGGACCTTCCCCACATCCACCATGCACCTGAGGCTAACGCAAGAATCAAGAGTATCCCAAATCCCCACCAAAGACGTTTCTTCACATTTTTACCCCCAAACGCCCAAAATTCCTTTCTCGAACGACCCTCTAAACCCAATCAAAGCTTACGCCAGCAATCTCCACTTTATCCCCCTCTTTAATCCCTTGCTCACGGAGGGCCTCATCAATTCCCATGGCTTTTAAAATATTTTGGAATCGATAAACACTCGCTTCACGCTCAAAGAAGGTCATCTTAACGTGTTTTTCAATTTCTTTACCAACTACGATAAACGAGCCCTCTTCCTTCAAGATTTCAAAGCGCTTATCGGACTGTGCCTTCGTCACCAAGTGTTCTGTCGGCAGGTTGAAAATCTCTGGTACCGGTGTATCCGGTAAGAGCTGTGCAATACGATAGATCAAGGGTTGTAGCCCTTCTCCCGTCGCGGCAGAAACTGCGAAAATCTCTTGACCCTCGTCCACTACTTCCTTCAAACGTTGCAAATTTTCCTCAGTACCCGGAATATCTATTTTATTGGCCACAATAATCACGGGTCGCTTGGCGAGTTCTGGACTGTAGAGCCGAAGCTCTTCCTGAATAATCCGTAAATCTTCTAACGGATCCCGCTCTTCTGACCCTGAGATGTCCAACACATGCAGGATCAAGCGAGTTCGCTCTGTATGCCGTAAAAATTCATGCCCTAATCCAGCCCCAGTATGAGCCCCCTCAATAAGCCCCGGAATATCGGCCATAACAAAACTCTGACCATCTTCCAGCTCAACCACGCCTAGGTTTGGAACAAGGGTGGTAAAATGATAATCGGCAATCTTCGGCTTGGCCGCCGAGACCTTCGAAATGATCGTGGACTTGCCCACATTCGGAAAACCAACCAGCCCAACATCCGCTAAGAGCTTTAGCTCCAAGCGCAGCCAATGTTCCACACCTGGTTCTCCGTTTTCAGCTAACGTCGGGGCTTTATTCGTGTTACTCATAAACCGAGCATTGCCTCTGCCGCCCCGTCCACCGGCAGCAACAATGACACGCTGATCATGTTCGGTAATATCCGCAAGGACTTCACCCGTATCATCATCTAGGACGACCGTACCCACCGGAATACGAAGAATTGAATCTTCTCCACCTCGACCACTCATATTCTTCGCTTGTCCGTGGTCACCCCGATTCCCCTTGTAATGCCGCTTATAGCGAAAGTCTACAAGGGTTCTTAAACCTTCATCCCCAACAAAAACTATATTCCCCCCGCGGCCGCCATCTCCACCGCTTGGCCCGCCTTCTGGAACATACTTTTCCCGACGGAAGGCGACGGCTCCCGCCCCACCGTCTCCACCTTTAACATAAATCTTGGCCTGATCGTAAAACATAAACATACTTGATTCTCCTTAACTGTTAAGATCTCCTCAATGAATCACTTTATTTCAGGGCTTTTAGTAAACCTAACCGTTTTATCATAGAGAACAGTTTCCTCATCCGATAAGATATACTGACAAGAAAATCCTCCTGGTTCGTCATACAAATACACCTCAGAAATTAGATCTTTAAGCTGCTTAGACTGTGAAGACACTTCCAAGCATTCTCTAGTGTACCCGTATAAGCCCTCTACATATTCTTCCTGCCAGTGAACTTGCCAAAAATCTTCTCGCTGCATCTCCTCGGGAAAATCAATCGAAGCGGTAATGCCTTCCAGCCTAAGACGAATAATAAAGCCCAGCAAGATCGCCGCAAGCCCTGATTCTGGAATTTGAGCCAACTTCTGTTCTTCCAAAGACGCAGCGACCGTCTCCCGCATGTAGGCAAGAGCCTTTTCGGGTTGGTTAAGCTGTAGATTACCCATGATCACCTGCCAATGATTCAGAAAGTCATGCCTCTGAAGGCGATACCACTGCAACAGCTCCGACAACAACATAGTTTCAACCTGTGCCATATAAATCAAATTCCTCTCATTGAGTTTGTACTATATGAGTTTTCGTAGAACTTATATAGTGCCCAGCGCCTATACATTGCTAAGTCCAAAATTCGAACCTCGAACTTTTACCTCAAGCCTTGGCATATGTACCTATACACGAATAAAACCCCTGGGAAAACCCAGGGGTTAATAATCAAAACAGCTTATTGGGCTATAGCTACCGGTGTTGAACGTTCAGCATAAATACTTACTTGTTTGTGCAACCGATCTTTATGCTCGAATTTAACATAACCGTCAATCAGAGCAAACAAAGTATCATCTTTACCCAAACCACAATTCTTCGCGGGATGGAACTTTGTTCCGCGTTGACGTACGATAATCGTACCAGCTTGTACGAATTGACCGTCGCCACGTTTCACACCAAGACGTTGAGCGTTGCTATCCCGGCCGTTACGCGAGCTACCAACCCCTTTTTTATGGGCGAAAAGTTGAAGATTCATTTTTAGCATGGAGTCCACCTCCTTCGATCTATAAATATATAATCTTGACCGTAAGTCGTTTGTATTAATTCAATGCCTAACACCATGGTTTGCAAAATCCACTGAGCCTTCTCCAGTTCTTGCTCTGCGATACCAAAAAGCTGACAGGCGAGATGTCCATCCCCCTGCTGTACTTTAGGAGCCACCGACAAGAAATGTTCCAACCCATTGTAGGCCGCAATGCTCAGTGCGGAAACACCTGCACAGACAATATCTTGACCCTCACTCGCAAAACCAGCATGTCCAGACAACTCGAATTCACGTATCCGCCCTTGATCATCCGCCCAAACTATCAAGCGAATGCCTTCTTGACACTTACGCTTGGAGCGCTTCGACAACAACTTTTGTGTAGGGTTGACGATGTCCTTGTTTGCGACGATAGTTTTTCTTAGACTTGAATTTGAAGACAATAATCTTCTCCCCTTTGCCATGCTCAACAACCTTGAGCACTGCTGTAGCACCAGCCACGACTGGGGTTCCAATACTAACCACACCGTCTTTTTCCGTGAGGAGAACCTTATCAATCGTTACGGCATCCCCTACGTTGGCTTCTAATTTCTCAACGTAAAGTACATCGCCCTCTTGAACCTTGAATTGTTTACCACCGGTTTCAATCACTGCGTACATTTTTATTACACCTCCCATGCCCTAGACTCGCCATTGCAGGTCGGTTTTTCTTAAACAAAAAAACCCGTTATACCTGATTCGCGCGGTTGCGGTGAGAAGTCACCACATTTAAGTATTTTAGCATTTGAGCACTTCATTTGTCAAATAAAGTTTGCAACGACTGTTGTCAACGCCTCAATAATTTCCTTAACCCACGAACACTCATAACAACACCCATATAAATTGCAAACGCGACTATGAAACCCCAGAGACCTTCTACAATATCTTGGAATTCCATATTGCCACGACCTGTTATCTTTTGCTCAATCTCAATGGCGAAAACAAAAACAGCCATAACAGTAAACGTATAGAAAAAGGAAATCGCCGTGAGGCTATACTGGACAAGATACTTAAACAACTTATGAACAAAAAGAAAAAGTATAATTCCTATAAGCCCAATGACCAAGAAATGGAGTTGTTTATCGTTGAATTTTAGGCCCATCAACTTCGTCAATAAGATTAATTTGTCGTGGAAATAGTTCACAATGCTAGTTATGAATTTCAACGTACTACTCAATATTATTTACCTCCGAGGGTTTCTTGCTTGAGCCCTCTATCTAAAGACCTTTTTCATACCTACTCGATACTAGAATTTCTGGAGCACAATCTTGCTAAACTCTTTCAAGTATGAACAATAGCTTCAATCTGAGAAGAATTAAGTGCAAGTGAATCGGTCAAAAAAATTCGTCCCCTCATCGAAGGTTGCTGCTAATTAATTAAGTTTTAGGAACTGTTTACTCACCGAGTCTTATTTTAATTTCCTCAAGCAAATTAACAAGTGCAATGGCATATTTCGCTTGTATATTATGACATATTTCAATCGCCAATTGTTCATTGTAGATGTGTGCTGTTGAATTTCTGTCACTGAGCATAGAAAGCCACAATTCGTCATCTTTGATAAGCTCTGCCGCAAAGGCTTCACGCAAGACCGTCTTCGGAGAATTCAGGCCTGTTAAGCCCTCATATTCAAAGACTGCCTTTAAAGTTTTCCACGCAAGCTCAAAGGTAAACACAAAACGCTGTATTACCCCATCTCTTAACAGGTCATCGGATTCATCGTATTTGGCGATCCCTTCTTTTAGTCTGGAAAGTGCATTGTCAAAATTAGTGACTTTTATGTTTGGTTCGCTCATATAGAAATACACCTTCTCTCTCGATGTTTTTCAATAATTCAGGATCAACATGTTCATTAATGAATACGATGTCTATTTTCAAGAGCGTATTAAGGTCGTCAAAGTCACTACTCATATGCCCTCTGCTATCAAACTCTGGCAATAGAAAAACTGCAAGATCGATATCGCTTGTTGGCTTATGATCACCTCTTGCCCGTGACCCGAAAAGAACTATTTGTTCTATGGCATAGTTTTGACCAATTTCTTGGATACTCTGAATTAGTCGTTTGTCTAAATCAAAAGCCATTCATGCGCCTCCTCTTAACAAGCTTTCTATTTGGCAAACTGCTAACATTCTCCCAAAGTAATATTTTACCATTTCCAGAGTGAATATTCAACGTAATTCCATTGTGTTACCCTGAGAAATCCCTTTAAACGCAGATACTACTGGCCTCCTGGGATCTTACAGTGTCATAATAGTGTGAAATAACGGAGATAAGAGGGGGTCCTGGAACCCACGACTATTCATTCACCGACTTTGTTAATTTCCTATAGCAAATTAACATTTAATGAATTTTCCACCTCTGCAGGGAGGATTATGTCGATAAGAACAAGAATAAAGTAATTGATTAAGTGACTATGAGAAATACTCTTAAAATAGCGGAGGAGGTAAATTAATGAAAAAGCTCAATCTCAAATTAGTAGCCCTAGTACTATGTTTATTAATCTCAACCTTAATATTTCCGAAAAACAGTTTAGCGTTAAGTACCCCATCAACACCGACAAATCTTACAGCTACGGTCGCAAGTAGCAATCAGATATACCTGACATGGAATCCTGTAAGTTCCGCAACTTACTATTATGTTTACAGGGCAACCACAACATCCGGAACTTATACAAATATTGCTTCGATTACAACCGCCAATTATACAGATTCCAGCTTGTCACTAAACACTACCTACTGTTACAAAGTGCTGGCTGTAAACAGTGCCGGAACAAGCTCTGATTCCTCCATAGTTTATGCGACAACGACTAATTCTAGCGGTGTTCCATCAACACCGACAAATCTTATCGCCACAGTTGCAAGTATCAATCAAATAAACCTAACATGGGATCCCATAAGTTCCGCAACCTACTATTATGTCTATAGATCAACCTCCCCCTATGGTACTTACAGCATTGTTGCTGTGCCAACAACCACAAATTATACAGATCCCAACTTGTCAATAAACACTACCTATTATTACAAAGTACAGGCCGTTGGCAGCGTCGGAACAAGCTCAGATTCTTCGATAGTTTATGCGACAACTATTGTTTCTAACGGCGCTTTGTCTGCACCGACAAATCTTATAGCTACAGTTGCAAGTAGCAATCAGATATACCTGATATGGGATCCCGCAAGTTACACAACCTACTATGATGTCTACAGGTCGACCTCGCCAAATGGCACTTACACCATTATTGCTGTGCCAACAACCCCAAATTATACAGATTCTAACTTGTCACTGAACACTACTTATTATTACAAAGTACAGGCAGTAAACAGTTCTGGATCAAGCTCTTTTTCGTCGACAGTCTATGCGACAACGGCTAATTCTAATGGTGCTCTGCCAGCACCGACAACTCTCACAACCACGGTCGCTAATTCCAATCAAATGTACCTGACATGGAATCCCGTAAGTTCCGCAGCTTACTATTATGTTTACCGGGCAACATCGCCCTCCAATGCCTACACTAATATTGCTACCATCACAACTACAAATTATACAGATTTCAACTTATCACAGAACACTACCTATTATTACAAAGTACAGGCAGTGAACAGTTCTGGATTAAGCTCTTTTTCATCGATAGCTTATGCAACCACTGCTAACACAGACAACACTGCTCCACCGGATGCTCCACCGGATGCTTCATCACAAATTCAGTCTGACCGATTAGCCGGAGAAGACATGTATGAAACTTCTGCAGAAGTTGCGGAATCGGGATGGAAAACCTCTTACTATGCCTTTATAGTCAGTGGGGAGAATTTTTCTGATGCCTTATGCAGTGCCCCACTTGCCCAAAAATATAATGCTCCACTATTACTAACGCCAAAGGATACCTTAAACGAACAAACAAAGACTCAGCTTTTACGCTTAAAGGTGAAAAACGTTATCATTATAGGTGGATCAGGTGTTGTTTCATCGGTCGTTGAACAAAGCATAAAAAGTATGGGAATAGAAGTATCAAGGATCGCGGGAAACGATCGCTACGAGACATCGATTAAAATTGCCCAATCGATGGGTCAATTTAACCAAGCTATAATTGCCAGTGGCGATACCTTTCCAGATGCTCTGTCAATTGCCCCAATTGCTGCAATGAAGAGAATTCCAATCCTTCTTACACCTAAGGATAGTTTACCTCAAAGCGTAAGAGCATATTTATTAAAAAATGTACAAAGCACCTATGTAGTTGGTGGGACTGGAGTTGTCAGTGAAAATGTACTTAAGCAACTTCCATCTCCCAAACGGCTAAGTGGGATCAATAGATATGAAACTAACATTAGTATTATTAAAGAATTCGCAGACGAACTCGATTTTAATCTTTGCTACATATCAACAGGTGAATATTACGCTGATGCTTTGGCTGGTTCAACGTTAGCTTCATTAACAAATTCACCCGTCATCTTGGTTAGCAATCCTGTCGACCAATCAACCATAGACTTTTTTAGAGATAAAACTAGTAGTATCAAGAAAGAAATTGTTTTTGGAGGAACAGTCGTTGTACCTGAAAGTGTTTTAATAAGCTTAAATGGAACTACCGTTGGGACTGATACACCGTCCACACCTGCAGGAGTAAGTGCAACAACCGTAAGTTCCAGCCAAATAAACCTTACTTGGGAGTCTGTTAGTGGAGCAACATCCTATTATGTTTACGGGGCAACCTCGTCTTCTGGGACTTATACCCATATTGCTACAGTTACAACCACTAGTTATGCAAATACCGGCCTATGGGCAGATACCACTTATTATTACAAAGTTCAGGCTGTAAACAGTGCAGGCTCAAGCTCAGATTCACCTCTAGCTTACGCAAAAACTACTTAGTCCAAGAGTCTTCCACCGCTCGACATCACGAGAAATTGAGCCGAACTGATATTTTGCCTGATATTATAAGAAATAAGCCGACTTCTAATTTTAGAAGTCGGCTTATTCACTGTGACCCCGTCTACTCGTTTGTGTGTCCAATGCGGCTTTTTAATCTTAGTTACGGTATTTTGATAAAAAGTAACAAGAAGTAATAAATGGCAATATATCCAATAGCCTTTTAATGTATTTTTTCGTTTAATATGTTAATATTCGATTGTCGAAAGAATTATATACGACAGCATTCGACCTTTTATTTGTTTCTTCATCCTTAGTTGTTCTAAAGGGTACGCCGCCGGAAGGATAGATTTTTGGAGAGGACGCTTCCATAAAATCCGGTGGGAGACTTTTAGATGCTGCGCAATGTTCCAAATTGAGAGGAGATTTATTACAACATGAATAAAACTAAAAAAACCTTAGCTTCATTAGCTATTGCAGGTATGACCTTAAGCATGCTACCATTCAACGCCTTTGCCTCTGGTACGGTTCCAACTCGCCTAGCCGGCACAACCGCTGCCCAAACTGCAGCAACCATCGCTGATCAAACTGGCTGGACAGGCACCGCAGTTCTGGCATCATCTGCCTCTTATGGCATGGTGGATGCACTGACATCTGGTCCGCTCGCTACGTTCCTTAATGCTCCAATTCTTCTACAAGAGCCTGGAAACGTTTTGAATGCTGATACTAAAGCTGAGCTCACAAAACTGAATGTAAAAACAGTTTATGTAACTAGCGGAACTGCCGTGATCAGTCAAGCAGTGCTTGATCAATTAAAAGGTATGGGTATTACAGTTGTTCCCCTTGGTGGAGCAGACCGCTTCGAAACATCCGTGAATATAGCTAAGAAAATGGTAACCCTTGGCGCTCCCGTTTCTAAAGTTGCTGTTGCTTATGGCTGGTTGAACCAAGACGCGCTCTCGATTGCTTCGATAGCCTCAGCTTCCAATGAGCCGATTCTCTTAACTGAAAGAGGTTCAGTTCCTGCGAGTGTACAAGCTTTCTTGACTGCCAACACAAGCATCATATCCTCGGATGTTATCGGCGGAACAGGCGTTATCAGTGATGCTGTAAAGGCTGCCTTTCCTGACGCAACCCGTCACGCTGGCAATACTGCCTATGACACTAACAACCAAGTCATCCAAGATTTCAGCTCATCTCTTGAGTTTAACAATGTCTATGTAGCTAACGGCGTAACAGGCATTGATGCTCTTGCTGGTGCACCACTTGCAGCTCAGACTAAATCAGCAATTGTTCTCACGGACGGAACAGTTCCCGCTGCTGCTACGTTTGTTCACAGTAAACTTGCTGCTGGTAGTGTTGTTACAGCCCTCGGTGGTTCGGCCGTCGTTTCTGATTCAGTCCTAACCGGAGTGGTAAACGGCACTCCGACACCTGCACAAGGTAATCTCGCAGTTACATCCGTAAGTGCTATCAGCGCTTCGAGCTTCAAAGTAGTCTTCAACCAAGCTCCAGCAGATACTTCCAAGGTTACATTTACTGTGCAGAGATCAACGACTCCTGTTACGGTAACCATGACTTGGAATGCCGCTAAGACAGAAGCTACCGTGAGCAGTGCCTCCAATTTGCCAGAAGGATCTTATACAGTAGCTGTTAAGAATGACACAACCGATCTTGGAACTTCAACTGTTGCTATATCCGCACAAAAGGTTGCCAAGATTAATATTACGTCGACTAAATTATCGATCACCAGTGCAAATGTTGGGTATGCAACTTACAATGTCTTAGACCAATATGGAAATGATATTACAACGTCATCTCTTGCTAATAGTTTAACATTCCAAAGTGGAGCTGGTACTGTTACCATAAATAAAGGCTTGCTTAAATTAGACCCAGGTGCAGGTGGTCAGAATCTTATGCAGTCTCCTTCGATAAGCATAACTGGTTATGATTCAACGTCTGGAGTTTCAACCAATGCTACTTTAACTACGTCTTCAGCACTTGGCACATTAAGCAATATGACCCTGAATACCTTATCAAATGCTAATGGAAAAGTTTTGACAGATGGAGATACCTCAAGCGTATTCTATATTGATTATACTGCTACTGATGTAAGTGGTAATGCTACAAAAGATTATGACCTCGTAGTCAATGGTTTGATCACTAATACTATCAGCGGTAATCAGAATTGCTTAACGACTTCAAACTCTAATGTCCTAGCTCAAGTAGTCACGGACCCTAGCGATTCTAACAAAGCGGCCATAAAAGTTACTGTTGTTGGTAATAGTAATCTTTCAATGGATCTTCCTGTAACAATTACAGCAATGTCATATTCAGGAACTACTTCAACCTTAAATGTAACCTTAAAGAAAGCCGCAACAGTCGATACCTTTACGCTAATGGTTCCAGCCTATGATATAGCTGTTAACGAACAAAAAGAGATTCCTTTTACAGCTTTTGATCAAAATGGCGTTGCTTTAACCAAGAAAAGTGATTTGACGGGTATTACCTTTACCGGAGCAACACTTGACACAAACATCGATGGAACAGCTGTGTTGAAAAACAACTCACAATCCGTTGACGGTCCTATGATCATAACAGCTATGACATCAACCGGTAAATTTAGTTCAATCACCATCAACATTCAAAAAGCTGTCAAAGCTGACACATTAAGTGTAGATTCTTCAATCCTAGTAAGCGCTATGCAAGCAGGTGCTGCTCAAAAAATCGACTTCGGTTATGATAAAGGTGGTTTATCTGTTAAAGATCAATATGGTAGACTCATTGATATGACAGGTGGTACCGACACTTACGAAGTTCTAGCTGTATCAAGTGATAACACTATTGTAAGTACAACGGGACCAGCAAAGGTTGGCCAAAATCCAATTATGATTAACGCCGTAAAAACTGGAACTGCAACAGTCAACTTCCAATTAGTCGCTATAGCTGATCCAACCAAAGTGATTAACTCGCAATCAGTCACGTTCTCAGTCATAAAAAATGATGATATTAAAGGCTATACAGTCGATGCAGTGGCAAATCCAATCTATGCTAATGCCGATTTGACTGCTATCACTGGAAGAGATACTGACTATCACGCTAATCCAAAAGTTTATGGTGCGACAGCAAGTGGAACAAAAGTACTATTAGGTGGCACTCCAATCATTGGAGCATTTGTAGATAATACAAAAGACTTTGCTATCGAAACTCCAGTAGGTGCCTATGATACCGTAAAGGTAATTGCCGGGAAATTAGCTAATAATGTTACAGATTCAACCACAAATTTAACCGTAACGATATTAGGCACGGATGGCACTGTCAAGTCACTTACGACACCGATCAAATCTTCGACTGCAGCACCTGTCGCTAGTACTCTTGTCGCTAAAGTTGATTCTTCTGTGCCTGGCGTTTCAGTAAGTTCCGACGGAACTACTGCAACAGTGAGTGTCGCTTCTGGTGTCTTAGCTCCCAACAAAGTTATGGCAAGATTTAATGCCGCTGGAAGTTCTACAGACAGAGCAGCCATTTACTTCTATGCTCTCGATCAATATGGTACAAAAGGTATGAAATTAGCACAAATTACAAAGGTCGCTTCTGGAAGCACTTTAACGAATGACCAATTCAATGTCAATTCCGATGGCACGATCACAGGTACTGGTGCAGTTGCTGGCGGAACCGTTACGCTCACTGGGGTTACCTCTAATGGATTAATAAAAACCATTAAGGTGATATTTAACTAATAGTACCAAATTACAATTTAATGCCAAAATAAAGAGAAGGACAATTGCTGTCCTTCTCTTTATTTTCCGTCCAAATTAACAAGTCGACGACATATTTTTATCATCTTGGAGAATATAGGCCTGTTAATCGAACCATGATCTTTTAAGATCATGGTTCTGTGAAGGATTATTTATTGGTACTGTGCTGCTTATTGGGTAACTTTCTGTCTGGATTCCCTTTACCTTGATGCTTTTTATTTTGTTCGGCTTTCTCCTGCGTATCGTGTATTTTTTCTATTTCATCCATTGCTACCCCTCCTTGATTTATTGAACCTTGGTTTATTTTGACCATACGTTCCTAAAAACATGCTCCCTCTCTTGCAGTCTTATATTTAGTCATTATTCTCATCTCATCCTCTGTAGATCAACAGCTAACTTAAAGTATAATCTCTTGTCCCTTTTGAAAAAGAGTCAAAATTTTGCTGGGGCATTCCTGCATCTTGTTAGCAAACTTCGTGGCGATCTCAGGGCTATCTGCAAAGTGCATCGGAATGAAAATACGGGGGGCAAGCTCCTGAATAAAGTACTCCGCTCCTGCACTATAGTTTTGCTCGAGCCTCGGGTCGACCGGGAAGAAAGCAATATCGATCGTTTCCCCCTTGATTTTTTGAACCTCGTCTTTAAAACCTTTTTCGGCCTTGATCATTTCCTCTGGGGTGTCACCAGACCAGTACCACCAGTTTAAATCTCCGGCATGAAAGAATCGAATACCTTCTACTTCGACAAGAAAGGATACGCCTATATCCGTTGAATTGTAGGCCTTTATTTTCAAGTCACCTAGTTCAAGCTTCTCATAGGGAGATAGAACGTTAATGTTCTCCATCGTTTGTGGAACACTAATATCAGAGCTTAAGATATATTTGATATCTGGTCTGTCTTTTTGCCATTCTAGGATCACAGGATTAAAATGGTCAGGATGACTATGAGAGGAAAAGATAAAGATATGTTTAGAACTTTCTTTGACTAAACTTTCGGCCTCGCCTTGATAGTAATCAAATATAAGCAGATTTTTATCCGTTTCTACTAAGAAACCACTGTGATACAAATATTTAAGTTTGAAATTTTGGTTTACCATTGTTATCACCTCGTCATGATTATACAATAATTATTGATCCCTATCAGTTAGCTAATCAAGTCTTAGGATAGGATTTTCCGAAAGAAACTAGTCAAGATCGACAAATGAAAGGAAGGAATTAGAACGATGAAATTCAGATTTGACCATAACAATATCAATGTTTTTAATCTTGAGAAGAGCCTCAAGTTCTACAAGGATGCCTTAGGATTAATAGAGGTTAAACGACATGAGCAGGCGAATGGGGACTTTATCCTTGTTTATCTTGGAGACGGTGTTACCCAGCATAGCTTGGAGCTAACTTGGCTGAAGGAGAGAACCGAAACCTATAACTTAGGAGAAAACGAATTCCACGTTGCGTTTACGGTCGATGATTTTGAAGCTGCATACGAACATCACAGGCAAATGGGTTGTATCTGCTACGAAAACAAGGAAATGGGCATCTACTTCATTAATGATCCAGATAATTACTGGGTAGAAATTTTACCTACCCGATAATCTGTCCCTTATCATATTAGAACATAAAAGAACTTTAAAGAAATGTAACTTTATAGGACTGCGGAACAGCAAAGAATCCCTGGGATGCCTGTGTTATTGGCCCCCCAGGGATTCTTTACTGTTACATCCACCAGAACGGAAGTTTTCATAATCTCCTACAAGGAATTGCCCATAGGAAGACCCATCTCCCTTTACACAAGTTTCTGGTATATTACTACGATTAATAGGCAAACTGCTAAAAAACAAAGCAAAAATAAGGGGTAATTATCATGAAAAATAATAAAAAGGGAAATAGGAAGGTCATCATATGGTCAATCATCGGAGTTTTAGCCGTGGCATCAGGTATTGCACTTTATGCTATGCCTAAAAAAACAAACTATACCGAAGTTAAACCTATGGTTGGAAATTTAGCAACCAATTACAGCTACTCGGGCAGCGTAGAGGCCAAAAACAGACAAACGGTTTTAGCGGATAAGACGATGCAAATCAACGAAATTAAGGTTAAAGAGGGGCAACAGGTTACAACGGATTCTGTTTTAATGACGACCGTGATGGGCGGAGAGATAAAGCCAAAGATCGCTGGAGAAGTTTCAACCATATATGTTGAAGAAAATGCACAGCTTATGCCTGGCTCAAAGCTGATTGATATTGTTGATTACTCTGATTTGCAGCTGAAAGTACAGGTTGATGAATACGACCTGTCGGCTGTTTCGATAGGCAAGGACGCAACCGTTACCATTCATTCCTTTAGTAAAGATGTTAGTGGGAAAATAACCGATGTGTCTAAAGAGGGTGAATACGCTAACGGTGTTACAAATTTTATAGCGACCATTTCACTCCCTAAGGATAGCAACCTGCGCGTAGGTATGTCGGCAGAAGCCAAGGTCTTAAATCAAAGCGTGTCTAATGTCGTTCTTCTACCGATGTCTGCCCTACAGTTTGACGCGAACAACAGTCCTTATGTCTTGATAAAAGACAGCAACAACAATAATACACCCAAAACTGTCGCGGTAACACTAGGTATTAATGATGGAGTACACGTAGAGATTAAAAGTGGTGTGACCGCCAATGACACCGTACTAGTCCCTCCAACCGTTAAGCCCACCGGTTTTGGTTCTGGCTCCCCAATGAGGCAAAGCACCAAAGAAACCGCAACCCCTCAAGGAAGCTCCGGAGGTGCCAAGGGACAATGAGTGAAATTCTAAGTATGCAGGACATTGTCAAATGCTACTTTTTAGATGCTGAAGAACTCGTGGTACTTAATAATATCAATCTGAAAATTAATGAAGGTGAGTTTGTATCGATCTTAGGACCCTCCGGCTCCGGCAAATCCACCCTTATGAATATTATTGGCTGTCTTGATGTTCCTACCAGCGGAAACTATATGCTAGCCAATCAAAATGTTGAAGATCTAGACGAAAAGGAATTAGCACGAATACGAAATCGAGAAATCGGTTTTGTGTTTCAGAGCTTTCAGCTTCTGCTGAGATTGAATGCCCTTGAAAACGTAGAATTGCCCATGATTTATGCGGGTGTATCGCCGGAAGACCGCAAAAAAAGAGCTGCAGCAATACTGGAACGTGTAGGCCTTGCCGGGAAAATGAATAACTACCCGAACCAGCTTTCGGGTGGACAACAACAGCGTGTTGCAATTGCCCGTTCTGTTGTGACTGAACCGTCAATCCTGCTGGCCGACGAGCCAACCGGGGCACTGGACCAAAAGACCGGACAACAAATTATGCAGTTATTTAAGGAACTTAATGATGAAGGAAGAACGATTATTATGATTACCCATGATACGAGTATTGCCAAACATTCTAAAAGAATTGTGAATATCCTTGATGGACGTTTAAGTGAGGAGGAAATGAACTAATGCTACAAGAAAGTATGAAAATGGCTTGGAGCAATATTACACATAATAAAATGCGTTCCTTTTTAACGGTCCTTGGTGTGCTAATAGGGGTATCTTCTATCATCGCGCTTATTACCATAGTACAAGGTGCAACGGGAAGCATTACGAGCCAGATATCCTCACTGGGTGCCAATAAAATCACCATTACCGCTATGGGTACTCGGTTGAAACAAGGGCTGAGTGAAAAGGATTTAGAGCAGCTTTCAAGGGTGAATAATGTTAGTGGAGTTTCGCCGACTGTTTCGGGTAAAACCTCAATCGTGTATAACCGTCATGTAAAAACAGGCGTTTCTGTGCAAGGTAAAAATGATGTTTACTTCAAAACAGAACAGGAAAGTTTGGCAAGAGGCAGAGGTGTTAACATTCTTGATGTTAATACAAAAAACCAAATTGCCGTACTGGGCAGCGACCTTGCAAAAGAGCTATTTTTCGGTGGTGAGCCCATTGGCCAGCCACTATTAATCAATGGCAATACAGTTACCATTGTTGGCGTGTTAAACGCAACGAGTGGTTCGATCACGGGTTCGACCAACGATATCGTCATTATGCCCTACACCTCAGCTATGAAGACACTCGGAGTAAGGAACATTACAAATATTGATGTGTATATGAGCGATCCAACCAAGTCAGAGAGTATTATTAATGATGTTACCACAATTCTCAATTCTGCCTTTAACTACCGTGAAAACACCTTCAATGTGCTTAATATGCAGAATATCATTGATGTTATCGGTAATATAACAGGGATGCTAACCCTTTTGCTTGCCGGCATCGCCTCAATATCACTGCTTGTCGGTGGAATTGGAATTATGAATATGATGCTTGTCTCCGTTACGGAACGCACGACAGAAATAGGGCTTCGAAAAGCGTTAGGAGCGGAGCCTGCCCAAATTCAATTACAATTTCTCATTGAATCTATCTTTATTTCCCTATTCGGGGGCATATTAGGGTTGATCATAGGAATCTTAGTGGCCTTAGCTGCGTCGATCATCATGGAATTCTCGTTTATAATTACAGCTTGGACAATTATACTCGCCGTTGGCTTCTCGGCAGCAGTGGGTATGATCTTTGGCCTAGCTCCTGCGAGAAAAGCAAGCAGATTAAATCCAATAGATGCACTAAGGCATGTATAATCACTAATATCAGACTACACAACAAATGTGGGTTCACTGTTTTCTAGGGACTGGCCCATTCGAGGAAATGTCGAATTAAAAGAGCGAAGCGGGTTCCTGGAACCCGCCAAGAGGTGATGTCAAGAATACCTTCTTGACATCACCTCTCACATTCGGTATTACATTGTTTCCTATTACATACCACTTCATTTGATCCACAATGTTTGCACACTCGTCCCCGCTCCTCAAAGGTTATCATCGTTTCATTTCCACAGGAACTACATTTGAAATTGCAGACATTTTTAGTATAGTGCCCTCCCCCTACAGTGATCGCTCTATTTTCTATGAGGGCTGTCGCAACTTTTTTCCTCGCCTCATCGATAATATTCTGAAAGGTTTGTCTAGAAATCTGCATCCTTCCGGCACACTCTTCCTGGGTGAGTCCTTCTATATCCTTAAGCCTCATGGCTTCTAATTCCTCTATTTTAAGTTGAACCTCTTGAATTCCCTCCAGGCATGCACATTTCCCCTTTGGACAGGGTGCGAAATATTTATTCTCGGGAATAGACTCAACCCTTCTCCATTTAACTGGCCTAGGCATATTATCACCTTCCAAATGATTTTCTATATTATTGCACAAAAGAATGATAGCATGATTATTGTCAAATGCCAATAATCATGCTATCATTTTCACATAAACTTAAGTAACTTGGAGGTTAAATCTAACAGCTGAAGGAGACGTTATTCATGAGCAAAAAGGTACTCATTGTTGGCGGAGTTGCTGGAGGAGCCAGCGCCGCGGCACGATTGCGCCGTTTGGATGAAGAAATGGAAATCATTATCTTTGAGCGTGGAGAACATATTTCCTATGCCAACTGTGGCTTACCCTATTATGTTAGTGGAGTCATTGTTGAGCGGAATGCACTTTTAGTTCAAACACCTGCTGGTATGAAAGAACGCTTTGATATCGATGTTCGAATCCACAGTGAGGTCACCCGTATTTTTCCTGAGCAAAAAGAAATAGAAGTCAAAGAAGCTAATGGCCATATCTACCGAGAATCCTATGATGAATTGATCCTTTCTCCAGGGGCAGCCCCGATTCGTCCACCTATTCCTGGGATCAACGATATCGAATCCTTTGTCGTGCGTAATGTTTCGGATATTGATCAGATTAAGGGCTATATTGATGAACAGCAACCTCAAACCGCAGTTGTAGTAGGCGGTGGATTTATCGGCTTAGAAATGGCTGAAAATCTCCAGGCTCGAGGAGTCAATACAACGATTGTAGAAATGGGCGATCAGGTCATGGCTCCTCTAGATTTCGAAATGGCCGCAATTCTCCATGAACACATTTTCACCAAAGGAGTCAACCTTATTTTAGAAGATGGAGTAAAAGCCTTTGATAAAAAAGAGAATAAAACCATCCTTACGCTCCAAAGCGGTGAACAAATTGAAGCTGATTTAACAATCTTAGCCATTGGAGTAAAACCCGAAATAAAATTAGCTAAAGAAGCCGGACTGACGATCGGGGACTTAGGTGGAATAAAAGTTAATGAGAGACTACAGACCTCTGATCCTAATATTTACGCTGTGGGCGATGCTATCGAAGTCAAACACTTAATAACAGGACAAGCATCACTTATACCACTAGCCGGACCTGCCAATAAACAAGGTCGCATTGTTGCCGACGTTATCGCGGGTCGGAATAGTCAGTATAAGGGTACTCAGGGGACTTCTATCGCCAAGATTTTTGATCTGGCTGCGGCTTCGACCGGTGCGAATGAAAAAACGCTCAAGAAATTAGGAATACCTTATGAAGTGTCCTATACTCACTCTGCTTCCAACGCAATGTATTATCCCGGAGCAACACGGTTATCCCTTAAGCTTATCTTTGAAAAAAGTGCTGGTCGAATTCTCGGGGCCCAAATTGTCGGGTCTCAAGGTGTCGATAAACGAATCGATGACATCGCTGGGGTAATCCGTCGCCAAGGCACTATCTATGATTTGCAAGAACTCGAGTTGGCTTATGCTCCACCGTTCTCATCGGCTAAAGATCCAGTTAACATGGCAGGCTACGTTGCTGAAAATATTATCAATGGAGATGTTCGTACGGTCCATTGGTATGACGTACAAAAAATGAACCCGAAAGAGGTCTGTATCGTCGATGTACGGACGATTGAAGAACGAAGAGGTAAATTTATTCTCGGTTCTCTACACATACCGATCGACGAACTCCGCAACCACTTAGCCGAACTTCCCAAAGATAAGGATATCGTAGTTTACTGCGAGATCGGCTTACGCGGCTATTTAGCTTATCGAATTTTAACTCAACACGGATTTACACGAGTTAAGAGCTTAAGCGGAGGCTGGGTCACCTATTTTCCAGCAGTGTTTAGTTAATTATACATCAAGGGTAAAATTTTAAAGAGTCATCGAAGAGGTTTCCCTTCTGATGACTCTTTACAGCACCCTTTTTATGAATAGTATCTTGCACCTCGCAAGGTACTATTTTACTTTTTCTATTACATTGAACTATGCCTGAAAAATCGGCATGCTAAGTACTACCTAAGGGCTTTCAAAGTCTCTTCACGGATAAGTTCAAGTAATCGGTTCTTAAGACTTAAGAATTCTGAGCTGCTCTTAATATTGTAATCGCGAGGTCTAGGCAGATTCACAGAGATGTTCTCTTTTAGACGTCCCGGTCTAGCCGTCATGACATAAACTGAATCTGCTAAAAAGATGGACTCTTCCACATCATGCGTGATAAAGAGAATCGTCTTTTTGGACTCTTCCCACGCCTTGAGCAGGATTTCCTGCATAATGCTCCGAGTCTGAGCATCTAGGGCACCGAACGGTTCATCCATTAAGAGTATTTCAGGGTCATTTGCCAGCGCACGGGCAATCGCCACCCGCTGTTTCATTCCCCCCGATAGTTGGATCGGATAGTGTTTCTCAAAACCGTTTAACCCAATAAGCTCAAGATAATGTTGAGCTACTTCTTTACATTGTTTTTGAGAGGTTCCCTTGAGTTTTAATCCAAAGGCTATATTATCTTCCACGGTTAACCAAGGATAAAGGGTATAGGATTGAAATACCATACCTCGATCAGGGCCAGGGCCTTTGACCTCATGCCCATCAAGGTAAACCTTTCCTGAGCTTGGCTCTTCGAGTCCCGCTACGATCCTTAATATGGTGGATTTTCCACACCCTGAAGGACCGAGGATCGTGATAAACTCGCCTTCTTTTACCTTAAAAGACGTACGATCGAGTGCGACCATTTCGCCACCCTTAGTAGAAAACACTTTGCCCACCTGGTCAATGACAAGTTTATGATCCATTTACACTCCCTCCTTTCTCATCCAAGAGAATGAAGCACGATAGATGAACTTGAAGAGAATGTCTGTCACCAGACCCAGCAAGCCAATAATAATAATTCCCACAAAAATTTTATCAGGCCTTAAGAATCTGGAGGACTGCATGATCATATACCCTAAACCACTCGAAGCACCGACAATTTCGGCTACAACCAAATACGTCCAAGCCCAACCAAAGGTGATCCTTAGAGTATCCACGATACCTGGGAGAGAGGCAGGAAGGATTACTTTGCTAAAGATCTGTGCTTTACTTGCCCCCAGAGTATAGGATACTTCAATTAAATCATTTTGAACGTTCTTGGTCACATCCATAACCATCAGGGTTAACTGAAAGAATGTCCCGAAGAAAATGACACTCATTTTTTCACCCTCACCGAGGCCGATCCACAAAATGAACAGGGGAATGAAGGCTGAAGCAGGCATATAGCGAATAAAACCCATTAAGGGCTCTAAAAATCCTTCCATGATTCGGAGTGTCCCCATAAGAATCCCTAAGGGTACACCGATTAGTGCAGCCAGCAAAAAGCCTAAGCTCACCCTTGTAAAACTAATTCCAATATCCTTTAATATATCTCCTTGAGAAAATAGATTAATAGCCGTGTCAATGACCTTACTGGGACTTGGAAGAAAGAGCGGATTTACAATTCCGGTAAAACTAAGGATAGACCAGATTAAAATAAATAGTATGAAGGCCAAGAGCCCCGCCGAAGAATATAAACCTTTAGAAATTTCCTTTTTGGGAGCGAAAATATTTTTCCACATCACTACTCCCCCTTTCAATGTGTTTTATCGCCCGGTTGCTTGACGTTGCTTTTTAAGATGTGAGACATTAAATAAGGAGGCCCTTGCGGGCACTCCTTTCTTCATTCCTACAGTCCTTCAACAAACTTGGAATTGATAATACTTTCCGGAGTAATGGCCTTATCGATAATCTTTTGCTCGACGTAAAAATTAATGTCACTCTTGGTTGCTTGATAGATTGAGCCTTGATTTGCACTTGATCCAAATAATTTTTTATTGTCTTCTTTATTAAAGAACTTAAGGCCAGGAACCGTAGAGGTAAACTCTTTTACATCGATTTTTAAGCCTTTAGCCATAATTTGATCCGATTCGTCCTTGTTAGCCTTCCAATAGTCCATTGCTTCTGCCATTGCAGCAACAAAGGCTTTAACATCATCGGGACGTTTTTCAATGACTTCATTTCTAAAGCTAATGCTATCCACGATAATCCCTGGAAGGTCCTTAGTGGAAACTAACACTTTACCATTAGCACTGGCCCCTTTGGAAAGCCAAGGTTCCCAAGTGACTGCAGCATCAACTTTTCCAGCCACAAAAGCGGCTCCAGCATCCCCTGCTGACATGGGTACTACTTCAACATCCTTGTCCGTTAAACCAGCTTTCTTTAACACAGACAACATCAACAAATGGCTTGTGGAACCAACTTCAAAGGCAACCTTTTTCCCTTTTAAGTCGGCAGCGGATTGAATTTCCTTCTTAACAAGGATTCCGTCCCCACCGTAGGAATCATCGATAAGCCATACGACTTGTACAGGAACTCCCGAAGCGGCTAGGGTGACCTGAACATCTTGAGCTGTTGCCATGCCATCAATCTTACCGCCGGCCAAAGCTTGCTTACGCTCTGCTAAACCGTCAACGATCGTTAACTCAACATCAACTCCATGTTTTTTAAAGAGTCCTTTCTCTTGTGCAAGGAATAAGGGTCCATAACCAGTCCAGGTCGGTAACGTTACTTTTAAGGGCGCTTTTTGAGCGGCTGCTTGTCCCTCTTTGGGTTGCTCCTTTGTGGTAGTCGCGGCGCCGCAACCTGCTAAACTGAGAATCAGAACTAGAGCTAAAACCAGGGCCATAATCTTTTTCATGTCGTTTCTCCTTCCATTTTTGGGCTTTTTGGGCAACTGAATTAATGTGGAAACTGAACTTTTACGCTTGGGTCATAATTTGTTTTAAGGCGTTAACAAAAGCAAGGACTCCCTCGTGCTTCCCTACGGATACCCGAATGGATGTATCCAGCCCGTAACCCTTTAGCGTTCTTACGATTACTCCATGCTCGGCCAACTTTTGAAATATCACGTTACTATCCATTTTGGTATCGACGAAAACAAAATTGGTATCGCTTTTTCGATAGGGTAATCCCAGTGATTCGAAGACTTCATACATCAGTTCTTTACCCTGATTATTGAGCGCCTTCGCTTCTTGAATATGCTCTAGATCCTCTAGGCTGGCTAATGCTCCCGCCTGGACGACGGCATTGACGTTAAAGGGCGGGCGAACATGATTGATGGCATCAATCACTTCCATCGTCCCAATACCATATCCAAGCCGCGCACCCGCCAAAGAATGAGCCTTAGAAAAGGTACGGACCACAAAGAGGAATTTGTGTTGGTTTAAATACCGAACCCCAGATTCAAATTCGGGTGAAACTGCATATTCATGGTAAGCTTCGTCGATGACTACCAGAATATGATCCGGCAGTTTATTTAAAAATTTCACAAGCTCGGCTTTAGGAATGATGGTACCCGTTGGATTGTTCGGATTACACAAAAAGATTGCCTTGGTTTTTGAGGTCACTTTTCTAAGTACATCTTCTAAATCATAGGAGAGATCTTCGCTCATTTCAGAAAAGACCGGTGTCGCTCCCATAAGATTCGTCGCTGCAAGGTATTGAATAAAACTCACTTTCGGAATGATGACCTCATCCTCTGGCTCTAAAAAGGTTTGGGCTATAAGGAGGATCATCTCATCGGCACCATTGGAAAGAATAACCTGACCTGGGCTAACTCCCTCGATCTCAGCGATTTTCTTCATGATCGAATCCCCTGCTGAGCTAGGATAAAGGTTCAAATCACAAAGTGACTCTGTCATGGCTTGGATTACTTTCGGCGATGGACCTAAAGGACTTTCATTGAAGGATAGCTTGTACACCGTTTCCTTGCCAAGAACCGCTTTAATCTCTTCGACTGGTAGGTCCGCTAGCTCGCACTTATAAGGTGTTAACTTTGGATAAACCTTGCGGACGATGTTGTTTACATTCATAGAACTCTCTCCTTTGTGCGCCCCAGTTGATCGGCACGACGAATTCCATCGATTACCATTTGAGGGGTAACTTCAAAGGGCATATTAGCCATATCCTCAATTTCAACCGTAACACTACCAAGTGTTTGCCATTTTTCTTCTGAAATGAGGGAAGCGTCAATCCCCATCTCGCCTAGGGTTTTGGGCAAATCGACTTGTTTGTAGTACGAAATTACGTCTAGGATTTCTTCATCTGGACGACCTTCCATAGCCAACTGGGTCAATATCCCGAACGCAACAATTTCTCCGTGGTATACCTCATGAACCTCCGGGAAAATAGTGAGGCCTGAATAGACAGCATGAGCGGCAGCGGTCCGACAATCATCTCCACCGTAGTTACTGATACTACCGCTTACGACGATAATCGCATCAATAACATCTTCGAGTTCTCTTGAAACGACCCCATTGCGTATCGACTCAGCAGCACGTTTTCCTTCCTTTAATAGGAGTTCATAAACAAATCGTGCTAACGTGACGGCACCGCAGTTAAACGCATTCGGTTCTGCTTTTTGGTTTGAAGCCTTGGATTCAAACCATTTTGCTAACGTATCGCCGATCCCAGAAACTAAATACCGCACGGGTGCTTCAAGGATAACTTGAGTGTCAACTAAGATCAGATCGGGGTTTTTAGAGTTACGACTGATCTCCAGATACTCTCCTTTATCATCGTAAAGAATGGATATACAAGTCGCTGCAGCACAGGTCGAGGCAATCGTGGGAATTGCAATCACAGGGAGATCCAGTAGGTATCCCAACGCTTTAACGGTATCGATTGCTTTCCCTCCACCCGCGACCAAAAGAACATCGGGCTGAAACTCCTCGACTTGATTTTTTAGGTTATGTATATTGCTCTCACTACATTCTCCTCCATACCAAATGGGAGGAAGCACCTCAATACCGTGTTGCGAAAGGTCTTTCATTATCGGAGCTGATACAAGACTTAGGGATGTTTTCCCACCTAATAAACAGGCCTTCTCGCCAAAGGAGCCTACATAGTCTCCGATTTGACCGATCAAACCTTCCCCACGAATATAGTTACCATGTCCAGAAACTATTTTCATATAATGCCCCTAACTTTCGAGCGAATTATACGCTTATATGTATTTTTATTCAGACCCTAATTTTAGAATGATTTATATAGTCTGTCAACCATTCTTTTCCTACTCCGAAAGCAACTGATAACTAAAACCTCCTTAACAACAACAGAACCGAGTAGAATTTTTTTGCACTTATACAGATCACATGTATTGAATTGTATTGTATAACATGCTATCATATCTCTAAACTGTTGATGGGGAAGTAAAACCGTCAAACCGACCTTTTAGCGAACCGAGAATGGTGGAAGCTCGGCAGGTTCTGGAGCGGTAAATGGGCCCCTGAGGGTGGAGTGAAAAAGCCTAGGCTTTAGTAGCTTTCAACGCTAGCCAGCGTTATTGGGCAAGGGTGTGATTGCACCTGGTAAGCGAAGATGCCTTTTAAATGGGCATTAGTTAAGGTGGTACAGCAGGTTAAGCCTGTCCTTATTTAAGGGCAGGCTTTTTTGTATATACACAAAATGTGGAGGTGATTGAATGAAGCGTAATCGTCGGTTATCGTTGATTTAATGAAGGAGGAGTTCTTGTGTCTGATATCTCAAATGATGCCCTATTAGAACGTGAAAAAGGCCTCAATAGGCAACTCGAAAAACGCCAACTTACCATGATTGCCATTGGTGGCGCAATTGGCACCGGGCTTTTCTTGGGAAGCGGTTTTGCCGTCAGTCTGGCCGGTCCAGGAGTCATTATCTCTTATATTCTGGGTGTTTTAATCACGTTAATTATGATGTATGCACTCTCCGAGATGACGGTGGTCCATCCAACCGCAGGTTCCTTCGGAGTGCTCGCCGAAATTTATATTAACCCTTGGGCTGGTTTTGTTGTTCGATATACATATTGGATTGCTCAAGTTATTGCCATCGGCGGAGAAGTTACTGCCGCCGCCACCTTTACAAAGTTTTGGTTCCCAGCGGTGCCTATGGTGGTATGGGTCATTATCTATTCGATCGCTCTCATTATCGTCAACCTTTCCTCGGTTAAGCATTTTGGCGAGATTGAATATTGGTTTGCTATGATCAAGGTATCTGCCATTGTTTTCTTTATTATTTTAGGGATCGGTTATATTTTTAATGGTTTTGGTCAACCGGCTCCGGGATTAAGCAATTTAACCGCCCATGGAGGCTTTTTGCCGAAGGGTTATAGCGGCGTCTTAAAGGCCATGCTGATTGTTATTTTCTCCTTCTACGGTATTGAAGTCATCGCCGTAACGGCCGGTGAAGCCAAGGACCCGGAAAAATCGATCCCTCAAGCTATGAAATCGATGCTCTTTCGTTTAAGCACGTTTTATATTCTGGCCATCGCACTGGTTGTGGCTATTGTTCCCTGGACTAAAGCCGGCCTGAGTGAAAGCCCCTTCGTTACGGTGTTCCGCTCCGTAGGAATACCCTATGCTGCAGGAATTATGAATTTCGTGGTTTTAACTGCGGCTTTGTCGTCGATGAATACCAACCTTTATTTAACCGGCCGAATGCTCTTTTCCCTTTCTCGAAGCGGACACGCTCCTAAAGTATTCGGACAGTTAAGCAAGGAAGGTGGACCCCGTCATGCTGTGTTAGCTTCGACTCTTGGTCTCCTTCTCGCAGCTTTCCTTTCCGTTAAATTTCCGGATACAGCGTATATGTATCTTTTTGGAGTGTCGATCTTTGGTGGAATCTTTGTATGGATTATGATCCTGGTAAGTATTTTACGTTTCCGGAAACTTCGTTCTGAGAAGGGTCTACCGCCCAGTCCCTTTAGAATGCCCCTATTTCCCATTTTGCCATGGATCGGGATTCTAGCCTTAGTCGCTATTCTCGTGGATTGCTTCTTTATTCAACTCGAGTCAGCTTGGTACGCGGGGATACCCTGGATCATTTTCTTGACCTTAGCGTACTTTATTAGCAAAAAATCGAAGGACAAATCTCAACACACCTCGAATCTAAAGCAAAACCTTTAAACTCTTCATTTTAAGGCAAAGCAATAATAGCCTGAAAAAGGAGGAAGCTTTCTTGCATCGTGTCAAAGGAGGTTACCCAAGTTACGGCCAATTGGCGGGGATTCTCATGCTCGGCTCAACCACTCCCCGAGCCCCCGGGGATTTAGGACATGCCCTAACGTTCGATTTTCCTGTTCGTTATGGATTCGCTCCGAACTTTCCGTTTTCGGATTTAGTTCTGGGGAAAAGCGATAATCTACCTTGGGTGATTGAGGCGGTTAACGATCTACAAAACCAAGGTTCACGGTTTGTCGCAGCCGATTGTGGCTTGTTCTCCGTGTTCCATCGAGAAATTAATGATCAATGCGATATTCCTTTCCTATCCAGTAGCCTAATGATGATTCCTTTTCTTAAAGGGATCTATCCCGGGAAGAAACTTGGAGTCTTAACGGGAGATACAAGGATTTTGAGTGATCAACACCTTCGACCCGTGGGAGCCTGCTTAGAGGATGTCGTGATGGAGGGCTTGGAATCTAGTTCAGAATTCCAGCGAGTGGTCATTGACCATGAGGACAACTTAGACCTCGCTGCTTTAGAAAGGGATACTCTACAAGCCGGACTGCGCCTCATAAAAAAACACCCCGGGATCGGTGCTGTGATCCTAGAGTGTACGAACCTCAATACCTTTAAACAATCTCTTCAACAACAGCTTGGTCTGCCTGTCTATGACATGATAAGTCTTGTGAATTGGGTTGCCGATGGCTTTCTCTTCCGCACGTATGCAGAACGATTCATTTAGTTTGCCTCGTTGTATTTACACCTCAAATTAACCACCCGCGACCGGGGTAACTAGAGTAATGCAACATGAAGGGGGCAACATCGTCTCAAGGTCTGTCGGGCGTTCTAAAATCCGTCCCGGCTCCCCTGGAGAAGGAGAAATAACCACAACCTGACTGCTTAGCATGTCCTGAACAATGGCTGGTCCTAAAATCTCTTCTAAACGATTGAAAAGCGTCTTTAGCCGGACTGCTTCTTCCGGAAACTCTAACTCATCCATTTTTCTCTTAACCATAAGTCGAGTTGCTCCAAGGTAACGAACTATAATTTTAGCCATAGGGTTACTCTCTTTCAATTAGGGTATGCCCATCAACTTGCGTTATGACCGCTGCTATTAAAAGAAGGATCGCTTTTGCGACCCTTCTTTTTTTAATGCTTAGCTTTAAAGCAAACCTTTGCTTTTTAAGTCAGCGGCTTCTTTTTCTAAGCCCAGTTCGCATAATTTCTCGAAGGTCGGTTTGCCCGTTGCTACATCCCAGTTCCTCGACAAGTAATATTCATCTAACATTGGTTCAAGTTCCACCACGCTTCCCGCTGAAGACCCGGAAGAGGATGGCAAGGGTTCCTCTGTAAACCGTGTGGGAAGGCGATCATCCTTACGGGATAAGCCTTCCCGAGTATTGAAGGCCCGTTCCAGATTAACCACTCGTTCACAGATTGTCTGAACTTCTGCACCATCAATATCCCAGCCTACAACGGCTTGCAGTAGTTTTGCGGCGGTATCAAAAGGGATCATTTCCATGTTCACTACGGTGTTCTTACACACCCCTAAACAATCGGAAAGAACACTCCACTCCTCATAATGTTTGACCACTCGGCCTTTACCCTCATACTTCAAGCGATAAGCAGCATCCGGTGAGCCGTAAAGACGTAACCCTTCCTCAGGATTCTCCGAGAATTCAAACGAGGGCTCCGAGCGTAAATGGTCTCCTCCCCGGCTAGCTAAAGCATATCCCAAAGCATAAGCTTTTAGGCCTCGAGGATCGGCCTGGAAGAATTCCAGCCCCTTGACATGAAAGGCATACTCCTCAGAGCCGCGGCCAATTTTCTCGGCAGCAGCTCTCACGCCATCCGCCAAAATATCCCCAAATCCCTCGCGATGGGTGATTTTCTCAATGAGAGTTAACACAGTCTCAGTGTTTCCCCAGCTTAAATCGAGACCGTCTGCGTCCGCACGGTTGATAATCCCTCGTTGGTAGAGCTCCATGGCAAAAGAAATCACTTCCGACGTCGTAATCACATCTAACCCGTGACGGTTACACAGATCCACTCCTTTAAGTGCGGAGGCAAGATCCTTCACCCCAACACGCGAAGAGAATCCAGCAAGGCCTTCAAATTCCGGGCCTTCACTTTTTAACCCTTTCCAGGGACCCTCCGTCACTTCATAAAAACGACTACAGGGAATAGTACATGAAAAACAGGATTTGGATTTGGTTTTATAGGTCTCAGCTAAGGCCTCCCCACTGATTTCCTCCGCCCAATCAAAGCGGCCCGTTTGGAAATGATGGGTTGCTAAACAGCCGGCCTCATTCAAAGCGTGTACCAGTTTCGTCGTACCCATAAGTGCGCGGGTCGCATATTCCGGATGAGCGTAAATCGCTAAGTCCAGTTCTTTTACCAACGCTTCAAATTGTTGTGGGTGAGCAACACGAATCGTACCCGTGCCACGAACAGCGATGGCTTTGAGATTTTTGGAACCCATGAGAGTTCCCATTCCGGTTCGTGCGGCAGCCCTTACCAAATTATTAAAGAGACCGGCAAATTTAACGCCATTTTCTGCAGCCGGACCGATCGTAGAGATCTGAACTCTTGAATCCCCGAGTTCGTTTAAAATCTCCTGATGAGTCGCCCATATATCCTTACCCCAGAGATGCTCCGCCGGTCGTAATTCCACGTTTTCCCGGGTGATCAAAAGATAGACCGGGTGAGGTGCCTTCCCTTCGATAATCACTTGATCATAACCCGCAAATTTGAGTTCCGGTCCAAAAAAACCGCCCGAGTTCGAATCCCCTAAGATCCCCGTCTGAGGAGACATACCACTCACATTAAAACGGGCAGCACCCGACAGCATTGTCCCCACCAAGGGGCCTACGCCAAAAAAGAGCTTATTTTTGGGGTCTAATCCATCGAGATGCGGAGGAATTTCATCATAAAGATGGCGCATATTGATGCCGCGTCCTCCTATATAGTTCCTAACCTTTGTTTCATCCGTTAACTCATAGGAAATCTTCCCTGACGTCAAATCCACCCGTAATACTTTACCGGCGTAACCGCCAGCCATCCGATCGGACATGTCCATCCTCCTCTACTTGATCGCTGCTCTTGCCCCGCCTTTAATCGGAGCCTCTCCAGCTCGGCCAAAGGTCAAGGCTCCCGTAGCACACCGTTCGACACACTGAGGGTTACCGCCGCATAAGTCACAGAACATTGGCTGTTTGCTCAAAGGGTGAACCTGCACAGCCTTGAAGGCACACGCTTTTTGACACGCCAAACAGCCGGTACATTGGTCCTTATCGAGGACAATAGCTTTAGTCTGAGGATCTCTGGATAAAGCCCCAATCGGACAAGCCTCTAAACAACGGGCTGTACCGCATTGACGACAGATCCGGGGTATATCTAAACCGTTCGCCTCATCTTTATCAATTCGCACACGCGATTCATCAACACTAAAACCTTCTGTATGTTTGAAGCTGCAGGTCATTTCGCACGTCCGGCAACCCGAGCACACTTTTTCATTCACTAGAATACGAGGAAAGGGCTTGTCCTCGCTAGACTCGTTAGTTTTACTCGACTCGTTAGTTTTGTTAGTTTCACTACTTTCATTAACTCGTTCAATACGATATATCACTAACCCATTCGGATCTGGACAACACATCCGAGATGTACTCGGCAACCAATCATTTTCCTCAACGATATTCCGTTGTTTTGCGGGCAACATAGGAAGTATGCTGGCTAAGGCCCAAATACACATATGTTTCCCTTCAGGGATGATGAGCCGACCTCCTTTAACTTCACAATAGTCCCCTATAACCATTGGCAAATCACAAAAGCCGCGGATTTCTTCAACAACAATCCGTAAATCGTACAAGACGCCTCCACCTTTCTCCTAACAACTGCCATCGATTCTGGCTCTAAGCAGCTAATTCTTTTCTATTGTGTCTATTATAACAAATGATCTTGTCCTAAAATACTACTATAATAACTATAGTAAATAGACAGAGGACAGTTTCCTGCCCCCTGTCTATTTAGAGTATTTTACTTAAGAATAATTGAGTCCGTTCTTCTTGAGGATGACTAAAGATCTGTTCTGGTGTTCCTTGCTCAACAACCCGGCCTTCATCTAAAAAGAGAACGCGATCCCCAACCTCGCGCGCAAACCCCATTTCGTGGGTAACTACAACCATCGTCATCCCTTCTCTGGCCAAATCTTTCATGACCGCCAAAACCTCTCCGACCATTTCAGGGTCGAGTGCTGAAGTTGGTTCATCAAAAAGCATGACAATTGGGTTCATAGCTAAGGCCCGAGCAATCGCAACCCGCTGTTGCTGCCCGCCGGATAGTTGTTCCGGATATGCCTTGTCCTTATCGTTAAGCCCAACTTTATTCAAAAGCTCATAGGCTTTCTTTTCTGCTTCTTCCCTACTTTTCTTAAGGACCTGTATCTGTCCAATGGTTATATTCTCAAGGACGGTCAGATGTTGAAATAAATTAAAACGTTGAAAGACCATCCCAACTTCCTTACGAACCAAACTCAGGTTAGCTTTATTGTGGGTGATTTCGATTTCATTAACAAAGATTTCGCCCTTAGAAACGCTTTCCAGACCGTTCATACAGCGTAAAAATGTGCTTTTTCCCGAACCCGAAGGACCGATAACAACCACCACTTCCTGTGGTGCGATTTCCACGGAGATCTCCTTGAGTACTTCATGGTGGCCAAAATACTTTGTAATGTTTTTAACGCTGATCAACTTGCCACCTACTTTCGATATAACTGGAAAGCGCTGTCAAACTAAGGATAATCACCAGATAGACGATCGCAATCGCAGTCCAGATTTGCAAGCCCGCGAAGTTAACAGAAATAATCATCTGTCCCCGCCTCGTCAGTTCAGCGACCGAAATTGCGGAAAGTAAGGAGGTATCCTTAATGGTTTGAATAAACTGGTTAACCAAGGGAGGCACCATTCGTTTAAAGGCTTGCGGGAGAATAATGAAACGCATCGTTTGAAAATTGGTCATACCAATGCTCATCGCCGCTTCTGTCTGACCTCGATCAATTGATAAGATTCCTGCACGGATAATTTCCGTAATGTAAGCCCCTTCGTTGAGGGCTAAAGCTGTAATCCCTGCTATAATCACATAATTGTTTCCAAACCAGACTTGGAGAGGGAACACGGAAGGTAAGGCAAAATAGATATAAAAAATGAGAACAAGAAGAGGTAAGCCCCTAAAAATATGGACATACCCTTGCCCAATTCTCCGAAGGATGGAGACTGACGATAATTTAAATAGAGCAAAAGCTAAACCTAAGATTGTTGCAAAAAAGACGGCAGCAATTGAGTAGAGGATTGTCAGTTTAGCGCCTTCAAGAAGTTGGGGCATGGCATCCATAATAATCGGCCAAAAGTTCATCCTTTCACCTCTCCTCAAAATTCAATAAAGTTAAAGAGCGCAGCCTGGGGCTGCGCTCATGCAAATAAATCACTAAACCCTTACACTTACTTTTGAGTGACTAACCCATAATTGTCTTTGAAATATTTATGATAGATTTTCTCATACTCGCCGCTTTTGATAATTTTATCAAAACCCTCATTGATCTTGTCTACGAGTTTAGCATCCTTCTTCGTCACAGCAATACCATAATCTTCACCGGTTAAAAGGCTCCCGACGACTTTTACGTTATCATGACCTGTATTAATGTAGTTCTGGTGAACGGGATTATCAAAAATGACAGCATCCGCACCCGCGTTTTGCAATTCACGATAAGCCTCGTCAATGTTATTGAAACGTTTAACGGTCACGCCTTGCTCTTTGCTCATCATGAGATCTCCAGTGGTGCCTAGCTTTACAGCCACTGTTTTTCCCTTCAGATCTGGTACTCCTGTAATCGTACTATCCTTTTTAACGAGTAAGGAAAGTCCTGATTTATAATAAGGTTTGGAGAAATTAACCTGCTGAGCGCGTTCCGGTTTAATCGTAATCCCGGCAACCGCTACATCAAGTGATCCTGTTTGAATGGCCGGAATCAACCCTTGAAAGTCCATGGTTTTAATATCTCCATCGATTTTAAGGTTGGCTTCTTTGGCAATCGCCGTAATGATGTCAATATCGAAACCTGTGACTTTACCGTTTTCCATCTGCTCAAAGGGTGGGAAAGTGACGTCCGCTCCAAGTTTAATCGATTGGGCAGTTGCTGCCCCTGTGCTCGTTCCACCCGCAGTAGAAGAATCAGCGGGTGGTTTTGCTGCACCACACCCTGTTAACAATAACCCTAAAACTAAAGTACTCGCGACCAATGAACTCAATTTACGCAAATCCAATACCTCCTCAATACTATTTTTAGTATTCTCTGCTTTTCTCTGAAAATATTCCTTAAATACCAATCTTCTATATTCGACAGGGATAAGACGAATTCCTCCGTTCTAGGTTAGGAATACAGAATTATTTTAGAAAGACCTTCATGCGATATCCGCCTAACTGACCTCGGAACGCTTAAGAAAGCGCAAATCATCCCAACGCTTTTTAGCGACATCTATGTCCTCGATACACCTGACACCTTCTTGGTACCAATTTCGCAAGATCCCCAAGACATAACCCATCTGGCGATTGTCAGCAGCAACTGCACATCGCAGCGCTTCCATCAAAAGATCCCCCGTATATCCAAGTCTAACAAAGCGATCTAATCCCTCCTTCTCGTACGGAGTCAATGGGTGCCCCACTTCTTCCATCCAACAGATAGCGAATTCAAGCTGTTCTTCGTTACCCCGTTGATCGTTATCCGTTATATCGTTATTTTCGTTGTTATATTGACGATTTAATGAATGATGGTTTAACGGATAACGTGGTAACTCGTTATCTCTTACAGAGATAACGTTTTCAGGAACATCCTGTCTAGGGAAGACTACGTCTTCCCTAGACTTAAGAGCACGTTGACTCAGTGAGACAGAATCTGTCTCACTGCTTGTCCCGAAACTAGTCCCAGAGCCTGTCCCACAATCTATCCCAGGACTTGTCGCTAAGCTTGTCCCCTCATCAATGTCTGGCCAAAGTCCAACGACTAATAACTTCCCATCCCGTTCAATATGCAACACACCGAGCTCTACCAACTTATTCCTAGCCCTTTCAAACGTTTTTCGTTCATGAATTCCAGCGACTGTACGCCATTCTTCAGCCGTGAGCCTGACTGTCTTGGTTCCCGATTTCTCCTGGGATCCTAACTGCTGTTGAACCATACGTTTCAATTCAATGACCGCGATCAGCGCTACTCCACTAGCCCCCACTTGACTTCCTAAGGACAACTGTAAAAATCGTTCTATTCCAGCCCATGCTTGCATATCCCCTGCCCCTTTCTACATTCAACGTCTCCCCATAATCCGCAGCTTATCTCGTCAGATCTGTACTGTAAGCACTTAGAGCCTCGGAAATTCTCTTCGACCAATTTGGGCTCATCGAGCGTCGCCCCCGTTCCAAATCACTGATGATACTCGGAGCAATACCTGTCCTATCAGCTAATTCTCTTTGACTACCAATGCCAGCCTTTAGGCGAGCATCTCTCATGGTTCGTCCTGCGTAAATCACTTGACTCCTCTCACTCATACCCTCACCTCCTCTTGCATCAAATTCTTTTTACATTGAATGGTATCCCATTAACAATCTTTTCTATATATGAACTATTATAACTCAACCGAACATTTCAGAACATAGGTTCCGGGCGATTCGACAAAATCTCGGTGATGAAATCACACCTCAAAAAACCCTCATCGCACATGCCACAAGGATTTAAAGCTTTGTATTTTTTTGAATTGTGATACTTTTCGACATGAATCTGCCTAACTCTCAGTTTTTTGAAAGCATTTATATCTGATAATTATTTCATCCAATCGTAAGGCTCCCATTTTAACAATTGGGAGAGGGTGTGATTTCATAACCTAACTTCAGCAAGGCTGTTGACAGAAATATTCAGTGTCAAGTATACTAAATATAGAACAAACGTTCTCGGGCAGGGAACGGTTCACATGATCTCTACCTGCCCTAGAGATCTGTGAATAACCCTTCCCAAGTAAAGCAGTCGGCAGAAACCGGCTGCTTTTTCTTACGAAAACGTTTGTTATGACCAAACTTAGGTCGAAAGGAGGTGAACAAGATGGCTGTTATCTCAAGTGCTAAAGACACAGTGATGGTAGTAACCTATCAAACCGGTTTAACCCCAGAAGGCTCTCCGAAACTCAGTCAGCGTAGCTTCCCGAATCTGAAATCTGACGCCCTGGACCAAGACGTCTATGACGTGGCCACTGCCCTGTATGGACTTCAAGATTACCCACTAATCGGGGTACGTCGGGACAACCGTTTTGACCTCGCGGAGTAATCGAGTGCCAGTAACCTTTGTGATTAATCGTATAGAAAGGAGGAAAAATCATGGCTAGTACAAGCAAAAAAGTCTTACGCATGACCTTTAACAATGCTCTTGGGAGTGCGGTAAGTTTCACCCTGCCAGAACCTAAAGTGGATCTGACTGCTGTTCAGATCGAAGCAGTCATGGATCAGATGATCGCCAAGAATATCTTCTTGACATCCGGTGGTGCGCTCGTATCTAAACGAGATATCAAGATCATCGATACGACAACCGACGACCTTTACGAAATACCTGTAGCGTAAGCAATGTGCGACCATTGCGCCTCAGCGGATAGCTTCGGGGAGGAGGGGCATTCGAAGCTCCTCCTTCTCTCATAAGAGTCTGAATGAATCATCAGCATAATCATTTTAGAGAAAAGTCACTGAAAGGGAGGGAACCGCATGGAAGATATGTTGAAACTCGTGGGTAATTTTGGCTTTCCGATCGTGGTGAGCGCCTATTTACTGGTGCGGATCGAAGGAAAACTCAACGAACTTTCCTCGAGCATTACGGAACTTGCCAAGGCTGTTGCCATCCTAAGAGCTTAAAATAAGAGGAGGAATATGGGGATGGATTGGCAAAAGATCGTCATTCACCACACAGCAAGTCCCACAGAAGTGCGTCGTTCCGGAAGTATCGTTCCAGTCGACGCAGCCATGATTCGGGAGTGGCATAAAACCAAGGGTTGGAGCGATATCGGCTATCACTTCGTGATTATGCCAGATGGTCGTTGTGAAGAAGGAAGACCCTTATACCGACCAGGAGCCCATTGCAACGTAGGGCATCGTAATTTTATTGGAATCGGAGTTTGTCTAGTAGGGAATTTCAGCGAGACAGAAGTTCCGGATGCTCAACTCAGCGGTCTAGTAACTAAAATAGTTCAACTTATGGAGGCCTTTAAGCTAGGTATTGAGGCCGTTGAACTGCACCGAGACGTATCTGGAGCTACCACAGAATGCCCCGGACGGTACTTCCCGACAGATAGTTTGATGAAGGAGTTGGAAGAGAGTTTTCGTTGAAACGAGTTAGAAACTTCATTATAGAGAGTAGCAAATGCTGCACTGAGAAATTCAGGGCAGCATTTCTTCAGTGAGAGCATTGAGATTGTTAGACATAATTTGTCATGAAATTTTTCTCCCTTACCGCATATAGTTAAACGTTACTAGCCGAGAAGGGAGATCTTTAACGTGGAAGAGGATGCTAGCCCTGCGGAACTATCAAGAAGCCAAGGTTTTTTAAAACGGCATAAAATCCTACTAATTATCTTAAGTACTGGAATAATCTTATTCGGAGTTCTTACTCTTACACTCGTTTTATATACCCAGGACAGAGGACAAATTGCCAAAGGAGTTATCTTAGAAATCCCTTTGGGACAGCTCCCTATTGAGGAGGCCCATTCGAAACTTAAACAACTGAGAAACGAGACTTATAAACGACCCGTTCAGTTCATATCCGGCGATAAAAAGTTCAATATAAGCATGGAGGAACTTGGTTTCACCTATTCCTATGATGAACCACTTCGACAAGCCTCTCTCATTGGGCGAGAAGGAACCCTCTTTAACAAGGCGATTAGTAAGTACAAAGCAAGCTTTGGAATCACCTTTAAACCTGACTATCACTGGAATGATCAAGTCCTTACGGAGGCATTGACTAAACATCTCTCGACCTTGAACATTCCTGCAGAGGATGCGCACTTTTCCATTAACTCGGATAACTCCCTGCAGATTATCCTAGAAAAACCCGGGAAACAAGTCGATATTAATTCCCTCATCACGAGCATAAAAAAGCAGGCCCTTGATGAGGCCCAAATAATCTCTATTCCCTTCAGCACAGTCACGCCAAGCCTTACGAAAACGGTCCTCGAGAATGTAAAATTGAACAAACACCTAAGTGACTACACCACCTGCTTTAATCCAAACCAGAAAGAACGAACACTCAACATTCAGCTTGCATCCAAAGCCCTCGATGGCTTGGTGTTAAAACCTGGAGGGGTGTTCTCTTTTAACAATTCTGTAGGCCCCAGAACTGCCGAGGCTGGTTACCAGGAAGCCATAATTATTGAAGGGAACAAATTCGTTCCCGGTCTAGGTGGAGGAGTCTGTCAAGTTTCCAGCACCCTTTACAATGCCGTTCTTTTGGCATCTCCATCCCTAAACGTTATCGAACGTTCGCGTCATAGCTTACCCATTGCCTATGTCCCTCCTGGTCAAGATGCAACAGTAGCTTATCCAACTCTAGATTTTAAGTTCAGAAATGATTCAAATGGCTATCTTCTTATCCGTAGTTCCATCAATAACAATACATTATTGTTTAGTCTAGTCATTTTCTCATAAATAACCGGTTACGCAAACGTTAGTTTAAGTAATTAATGGTATAGCATTTATTGATTTCTTACGAAAATATAGTCTCCAACGTCTATTACCTGTCTTGGACTTATACATTCCTGTCTATAATAGACATAGAATGCCCGAGATCCCCCTTGGATCTCTTAAATATTCTGTTTATGATTTTACTCTTCAGGCCTTCAGAACTTGATAACCCTTCAATTGAAGTTGTCTAATTAGGCGCTGTTCCTTTTCTTCTTCGCGTTTGACAAGGTACTCTGTACCCAATTCTTTATATGGCTCCCTGGTCAGTAATATCTTATATGCAATCCGGAGAATTAGATGTCCTAATGCAAGCAAAGCCTTTTTCTTTCCCATACGTTTTACCCATCGCCAAAATGTCGAGGATAGTCGGGTGTTTTTGGTTTTAGAAGCTGCCCAGGCACATTCACATAAAACTGACTTTAATGCTTTGTTACCCGAAGTGAATAATATGCTCCGCAAGAGCCACCAATGAACTGCACCCCAAATATTGGACATTGTGATATAATCATTTTGTTCATGAAAGGGGTTCCAAGATGGTTATCAAAGGTCAAAAACTGAAGCACTACTCTGGAGACTTTAAACTAAGTGCAGTTGAAGAAGTGCTAACCGATCATATGGGTCTAAGAGAGACAGCACGAAAATATGGAGTAACTCATAAGATGGTTCAAACCTGGATTCGTTTGTTTCTTGAAAAAGGTAAGGATTCTCTTTACTCTAATGCCTCAAAACATAAAACGACGTTGATTAATGAAGTTCCACCCACACAAATCTCAGATTTTAAAGACCAAGTTACGCCACGAAAGCTAAGGCATCCCAAAGTGGACGAGTCTTCATTGCCTGATGAAATTCGTAATGAACTCAATAAGTTACGAATGGAGAATGAATATCTAAAAAAATTGAACGCCTTAGTCCGGAAAAAGGAAAAGTCACAAACAAGGATAAAGCTCAAATAGTACACGAGCTAAGGCGTAAATATAAAGTCAATGAGCTAGTAAAAATGGCTGGTATACCTCGAAGCACATATTACTATTACACTAAATCCCAAAGTAAACTAGACAAGTATGCTACGATTCGGCCAGTTATGAAGCAAATCTTCACTGATAATAAGGGTCGTTATGGTTATCGTCGGGTAACCGCTAAACTAAAGAAACAAGGTATGGTCATCAACCATAAAACGGTAATGAGGCTAATGAAAGAATCAAACCTACATTGCTTTGTACGAATAAAAAAATACAATTCGTATCGAGGTGATGTAGGTAAAGTTGCACCAAACCTGTTAAATCGCGAATTTCAAGCAGCCAAACCTAATGAAAAGTGGGTTACTGATATCACAGAGTTTCATCTGTATGGTCAGAAGATATATTTATCTCCCATTTTGGATTTGTATAATGGAGAAATTATCAGCTACGACATTTCTAATCATCCTCGATTTTCACAGGTTATGGTAATGTTAGATCGGGCTTTTAAAAAGATACCTGACAATACCGGGAGTTAAACAATGGTCTATTCTCATCTCAACATGAGCAATTGTTTGTTCTAAAAACTTCAAGTGTTCCCAAGAATAACGGATCATTTCTCGATGATGGCCTCTTAGTCGGCTGTTTAAAGCATCGACTAAACCGAGAACTTTGCTTTTCACTTTACCTTTTACCATCTGGGTAAGCTTTTCGGCTGTGATGACTTCTCCATCAATAAGTGACCCTATGATATTGCGCCCCGAGACACCGAAAATGTCGGAAATATAGGTTGTGATCTTTATATTAGCATCCTGCAAAACCTTATGAATCCGATTTTTCTCCTGAGTCGTATCCTGAAGAATTTTTTTCCTGTATCGAGTTAGATCTCTTAAATCACGGATCTCCACGGGCGGAACAAAACTTCCTGCAATTAAACCACTTCGAAGGAGTTGGGCAATCCATTCCGCATCTTTGACATCCGTTTTTCGTCCAGGAACATTCTTGATTCGTTGGGCATTGGTCCGAGGATGAGTTGAAACGTTCCCGTCTCGAGAATGTTCCACACGGGCTTCCAGTAGATTCCTGTACTTTCCATCGCAACATGAGAACACTTTTGCTCTTCTAGCCAGTCAGCTAGTTTCAAAAGATCAGGCGTCGTTGTGCTAAACATCCTAATTTCCTTTTTGGGCTTATGTTCAAGGGGCCCTAAAAGAACACAAGCAACTACTGTTTCCTGATGGACATCCAACCCAGCACAGCATTCCAAAACAGCATCCATTAAACCACACCTCCCAATAAGGCAGGTGACCCAACAACCGAAGAACATCTATCGAAATTTCTTACACGTGCTCAAGGCACATTTACCTGTACTCATAGGTTGTTGGAACCAGTTTATACTCCGGGGTATAATCCACCATAAATCAAACGGCTTACAGCACCTACCTAGTTATGATTATCCCAGGTTATCGATGCTATGAATAGTTAATCCTTGTATAATTTTCATTCCTCCCTGTGAACAGAAAGTTCATGAACGTTTATACTGAAAACTGACCACAGTTTTTGTGGTCAATTTTCAGTATAAATCAACAGTAAGTTTGGACGAAAACAAAAGGGGTACTTCTTCCAGCAATCGCGCATTAAGATCATCGTCATTAATTCTTCGCTTCCTGAAGATCTACAACGAATTATCTGCGCCCATGAGTTAGGTCATGCTCTTCTTCATAAAGATCTTGCAGCCAAAAATACGCTCAATGATTTCGCCTTGTTTGACACCGTAGCTAAGCCGGAATTCGAGGCTAACCTCTTCGCTGCGGAACTTCTTATTAGCGACAATGCGGTGATCGAAGGATTAAACGACGATTTGTCTTTTTTTGGCGTTGCCAGTGCTCTGTATGCCCCAGCTGAGCTCCTTGATCTCAAGTTTCGCATTTTGAAACACAAGGGGTATCGCCTAGAAGCCCCAATCCATGCACGTGGAGATTTTTTGAGACATTAAGATGTAACATAGATTGAAAAGGCTCAAACTTATGTTTTTAATTGTAAGAATTGTTCCCCGTTGTGCAAGGGTACGACCCCGGCACAATTCCCGATGAGACGGAGGGGATTGCGCCGAGCATAGAGCGCAGCGGAACCGAAGACTGCTATAAATGTTTATTAAATTATTTTTCATTATCTTCACCCTTCAATTTCTTTATTTTTAATGTTTCTATAATCATTTTATATAGATAAGTGGCTCCAGAGCTCGCACATCTTCTATACAACAGTAGTAAAATTGAGACGCAAATTACATACAGTACAACAGAAATAACACCAAATTGATAAAAAGTATTATACCACGCATAAAGAACCGCAATGACCGTCATAATATAAAATCTTGTCAATGCAAAATCAATATAAAAGTATCTGTTTGAGATAAGCGTCCTGAGTGTGAAAAACACTATATAGGAAATGCCAGTTGAAATCGCCGCCCCTTTGTATCCATAAACCGGAACCAGAAAAGAATTTCCCACAAAATTTACTAAGCAGGAAATTGCACCGATTACAATCTGCATTTTGCTTTTCTTCATAAATACTATTCCAGACACTGTTGTCTCCGAAATCGTATACATGATTGGATTGAAAATCAGAAAAGGTAGAATGTAGGCAGCCTCTCTAAATTCTGAGCCGAGCAATAACACAAGCAAGTCTTTCACTAGAATCAGGGAGAAACCAATCCCAAACATCACGATTGTGATGTACTGATTAACCTGTTGATAAAACTTGCAGTCTTCTTTATCATTTTCATAATGCTCTACAGCCATAGGAGCCCACAATGAATTAAAAGTAGACTGAATAATTGCGAAAATATTAACAAGTGACAGAGCACTGGAATATATTCCAACTTCTTTGTACGTACAGAAATAATTCAGAGAGATTTTGTCCACAGCTTGAAACAGCTGAGTCATGCCCATTGAAATGATAAATGGCCAACCGTATTGAACCAAACTTTTAAATGAAACTGAAATTTGGGTTGTGCAATTTCGAAAATTCCATACATCCTTCTGCCAAAAAATACTAAAGAGCAGGCAAAGCAACCCTGCAGTCACCGTTGCAAGAATGAGGGAGAGAAAATAGTCGATCTTTATAAAGAACATTAGTGGAAGAGCCAATCCTACATAAACAGATTTTGACAAAATATTCAAAAGTGAAAACAGTTTTGATTTATATTCCAGTCTGACAACTAAAACACTGAAACGATAAATAAGCTGGAATAAAATATGGATACACAACAGAACTATTACCTTTGGTGCAAATTCAAATTCAATAATGTGGAACACAGATAATATAATCACAATGACACTAATTGCCACTGTGGAGAGTACCGGTACAACAACACATTTGAACAACAACCCACTTCTATACTTCAAGTCTTTTTCAGAATAGTAGTATCTGACTAATGATTGATCCAAACCAAGGCAAAGCACCATTATCGCGATACTCGTATACATATTAAAAATGGAAAGCTGACCATAATCCTCCGGGGTAATGATTCTTGTGATAATTGGTGTTGTCAATAACCCCATAAACATGGTGATTAGTGTGCCAGCACCAATCACCATAAAATGCTTAATAAAACTGTTCTCTTTCATAACGCTCTCCATAAACATAATATTAGGTTTTATGCTCTATTAAACGGATCTTCCGTATTTCTCTACACTGATAACAAGTCAGTCAGTTCAACGATCATACTATATCCATACAACATACGTTCTGTCATAATCTGATTTTCTTCTGCTCTTGAACTACTTTAGTTAAAATTAATCTTGAAATAGTTACACACATTACTCATACATATATCGTTGTTCTCTCCAAAATAATTAAGATTCATTAAGGCATTTTCTTGAGTGTCTTCAACTGGCCATGGATACTGCTTCGTAGAATCAGTTTTCACAACTGGAATATTAGAAATAACTTCAATTCCTTTTAGCCAAATATCATCATTTGTAAGTGATAATTTCTTGATTAAAGATAAATCAAATGTTTCTTCGGGAAAAATTTGTGCTGGATAAAGAACTCCACCAATTCCCAACGCGCATACATTATGTGAGGGTTCAACAATTGTATTACATTCAAATTCCCAATCACTATACTTAGCTACCTTTCCTTGAGCGTCTGTAATAATTCGATGTACTCTTCTAGATACAACACAATTGGGATATTGCTTATGCTTAGCCATAAGTAATTCAATTGTATCAGTTCTGTAAATCATATCATCATCAAAAGTAACAACCAATTTGTCCCGATATTCCTGCAAAGCATAGTAATATTTCTTATGAGGCTTGATATTCTCTGGTCTATTTAAAATAACGAGGCCCTTTTTCTGAAGCTTTAAAACCTTTTTGGGAAGTGCAACTTTGTCCACATCCTCGTCCAAATATAGTACTATTTTTTCCGGCCGCACACTTTGCCTAAATGCACTGTTCAGGCTAGAGTAAATCTTATCAAATCTGGCTGGATAACTCGTTATTGATACCACTATACCGTTTCCCTCTGTTAATGTTTTAAAAACAGGTACATGAGAATAATAAAATCGAATCGCAATCAATTTAAGCTTTGATAATAATTGACGCATTTTGACTCATCCTCCTTTTCATATCCCACGCAAATTCCAAAAGAACAAAAAGCAACGGGTAACTGGAATAGGCGCTATATGATTCTACCATCATAATAACTAGGTAGACACTTATACTTATAATAAGTAGCTTTTGATACTTCATATGCTCATGCCTATAAATCTTACCAAGTCTCCCCAGCGGGACAGCTACAATTACCAAAAAAAGAAATAGACCTACTATTCCGGAATGAAGCAAAACATCCAATATTTGATTATGAGCGCCCGAAACTCCAATCCTCCAAAAAAATACTGTCTTTGCTCGCTCTATATTATAACCATATCCGATGAGTGGTGATTCTTTGATGTATTCCAAAGCCCAGCCCCATATGACAGTTCTGCCACCCAGAGTTAAGCCTATATTATATGCATTCAAAAGAATACTAAACAACTTCTGAAGTTGCATTGAAATCAAGCCTATAAATAAAATCCCAGATACAACAATTGCTTTTTTACCAGATAGCATTTTATATAAATTACGTGATTTCATCAGAACCAAGATCAAAAACAAACCTATTATTCCTGTTACAGATAGTGTAATAACAACTTGCAAAATACATATTAAGTTAAACAATTTATAAATATTTTTGCCCCGAATCTGTAAAAGATAATAATTCAAAACAATTGTCGGCAACACAAACGAAATAAGACCATTATCATAGCCAAGAAAGTAAACATCTCCAACGCTACCCATAACAGTTGAACTATTCGCGTACTCCATTCCTCCATAAAACAGTATAATTGTAAATAAATTCACAAACTGTAAGATATTCAAACTTATTGTGAATAATTCCAACTCTTCTGTATCTTTACTGAGTATAATCCAATGAAAATAAAATGCAGCCACTGCAATGTTCACAACGAAACTTATACATTGTTCCATATCAACGCCGGACTTCCAAGTAGAATATGTCGTTAAAAGAAGTAGCAGAGACAATAATATCAAATAAATAGAAACATTTACCTTCCCTTTTTTCAGTCCTAATAAAAGATAATATGCTCCGCGAACGAGCATCAAAGCAATACCGATATATCTACAAACTGAAAAAAAGTGATCTATCATTCCTAGTCCGCTAAACATTGAAAATCCAGATATGGCGGTGCCTCTAAAAAAGCTGTATGTCAGAATGAGAAATATAAACAGTTTGGGAATTTTATTAAAAGAAATCAATTTTTTTTTTCGTGAATTAACTTCCAAAATATTAACCTCCTCAATTACATCATTTGCGTTTTTTCAAAACATACAACTTAGACTCTAGTTTAGTAATAATTTCATATTTGAATAAGAAAGAAAGTATATATTCTAGCCAATTTTTTAGTCCATTATTCTTCAAAAACGGCTTCAGTGTTTTTCTGTACTCTTTTCTACAATTGCTGCGCAAATAGCGATAGGAAACATTTCGAATATTATTTTGCTCTAACCGCTGCCTTTGGTCTGTTGTTAAACAAGCCAATTCCTTTTCAAACTTTGTTTCAATATAATTCAGTGCTAATAAATATTTATTTACATTGTTTGTAATCTGTGTACTATTTCCTAAATATTGATAATAACGGATTAGAGGCTTCTTGATGATATCTACTTCACATGACATACAAACACGATACGACAGTTCAATTTCCTGTATTGCTGGTATGTTCTCATCAAAACCTCCAATTGCATCTAAAATTCCTTTGTATATCATCATAGTGCTAGTCACATTCATCCAACTGGATACAAAAAAGTCGTATGGCTGATGATTGATTTTCAAATTGGAGTAAGACACATATTCCTTCCCTCCAATTACATAAACATATTCCAAATCACATGAAACAGCTTTGATTCTCGTGTTATCATTCAGGTAATTAACCTGAATTTCCGTCTTATCCGGTTTCCACTCATCATCATCATCAAGAAAAGCAACCGTCTCACCGCTTGCCATACGGATACCAGTATTACGGGCATAGTTTCCTCCTCTGGTTTCCTCAAGTGGAATCTTTTTATACTTAACACGATGGTCTCTCTTCATCACTTGCCTAATATAATCTTCTGTATCATCGGAAGAATTGTCATCTACAACAATGATTTCAAGATTTTTATATGTCTGATTCAACACACTTTTTAATGCGCGCTCTAATAAATTTCTTCGGTTGTGTGTAGTAATTACTACAGACACCAACCAGCTGCTATCGGCCATAATTCCTCCATTGTTTGAATGATTTCTCATCTAATATATATTTAGACTGGGTTTTGTTGTTATCCACAATCCATATATTATATGTATTAAAACATTCACAAGAATAATTCTCTTCTCACTGACCATACTCTTTATTAATGCTTTATTGATCCTTTGATCTTACCTTTCTTATTGGTTTTCCTACCATAAATGGTAAATATTTGTATATTATTAATGCTGTTATACTTAATATCGAAATCGCAACAATAACTGGAATCACGCACAAGACAACCGTATTTATTACTCCTAAATGGCCTAACACGGATCGGAGGCTTTGTAGCAAAAATCCCTGGAATGAAAAATAGATAATAGAATGAGTTCCAACAAACCCAAGAAATTTCTTTTTTCCTAGTAGCTGAGAAATTAACAGAACAATCGCTGTTGCAATCAATGCCTCCAGCACAAAAAGCCACTGGAAACCAAACCGTTCCTCATGAATATTCACATCATTATCATACATTAGGCAGAGTACCAGATAAATAATAATCATTCCTGCCAACACAATTGGGTGATTTAGAATATTCTTAATTTTTTCCTCATGTAGCCGGTATACAAATCCCCACGAAACAAAAACAGACGAAACACAGGCGATTTCAAACTGCCACGGCAGATGGACGCCACCCCATGCAATATAAACAAATCCGACAATTCCAATCAGGTGAGATATGAGAAGGACCACCTTTTCATTTGTGGAATATCGAACAATCACATAAAACATGAGTTCACAAACAAATAAACATGCAAAAAACCACAGAGATTCATATCCGTCCGCTTGTTGAATTAGAATTCCAAGCAAGCGCACATAGAAAGGAATATTCTTAAACAGTACACCTACAACACCATTAATTAGACTCAGGAAAACCAATGGAACTAAAATCGTTCGAACCTTCTGCAGGAAGAAATTCTTAAAAGAATCCCGCATATTAAAGGTATAACCGCTTGCAAAGAAAAATCCAGATAAAAAAAACGGTGTATATAACCTGATCCAAACTGTAGGTGGATATGCATGAGATATAATGACAAAAATCATGCACAGACCCTTTAATGTGTCAACCCACGGGATCCTGCTCCGTAAACTTGTTGTCTTCATAAATTCTCTCTTCTCCCAATTTACAAGTCATTCATCAGCATATTATAGAAAGTTTCCGCAGATTTTTTCCATGAATATTTTTCAAGTGCTACACGAGCATTACAAACATTTGAAGCCATTATTCTTTTTAAATCAATATTTTCATAGTTATAAGGGTCAATATAATGAGCCGTATCACCATAGATTTCCGGCAAACATGATGCTTTAGCCACAATAATCTGGCTTCCTTCGCTCAATGCTTCTAATGGTGGAATACCAAATCCTTCATAAAACGATGGCTGAATAAACGCCTTGCAATATTTCATCAACGACTTTATCTCTTCATCTGACAAATACCCCGTAAAAAATACATTGTCAGGAATATCGTCTTCCATGTCCGATGACTTTTGAAAATTTGTACCTGTAATTACAAAACATTCATTCGCATTCTGTTTTGCTGATTTAATGATCCATTTAATATTCTTATGGAAATAACGACTTCCCAAGGCAAAGAAATAATTTTCTTTATCAAATCCCTGCGGCAGTTTACTAAGGATTTCATCGTCATAGCCAATATTGTTAATATGCTGCCATGCACAACTGATAACGACGATTTTATCCTCTGGAATGCCAATATATTTAATAATATCCTTTTTAGCATCATTGCTCAGAGTAATTACCTTTTTTGCCTTTCTAGCAGACTTGATGATTCGGTATGCATTTAGCTTTCGTGCAATTTTTTCCTTTGCTCCCGGAAAATTTCGTGGATATTTTAGAGTAATGCAATCAAAAACAGCACAAATATCACATTTGAATAGTTGCTGAGCAAATGCCAAATCGACAGAAACGCCGTTTACACGAGCCACATAAAGCGGATATGCTACCTTTTGCCAGATCTTCATTCCGCTTTTTCCTTTTTTCATTAGCCATGGTGCAACTTCAACAATTTTGAGATTCTTAAATTGAACATGAATATCTTCCTTGGACGGAACAGCTATTTCAATATTACTGCAGTCAAGCCCTGCATCAAGCTCACGAACAATTTCGGTTGAAAATCTATGCAATCCAACGGGTCGTTTTTCGGCTAAAAAATATCCGTCTATAACGAATCTTCTATTCCTCATACTGCTCCTCCGTCAATTTAATCTCTCTTGTAAGGGCTTCTTTAATCCTCGATCAAACGGCCAAAATAAGTCTTATTGCCGTTAACTACCGGCTCATACTTCTCTTTGTATGTTAATTTATGAATATAGGCTCGTTGAATAAGCTTCTGATAATGTACTTCATCAACCTTTTCATTTCTGATAGGCTCCAAGAAGTCAAATACGCCCATATTATTAGTTGGAACTTTTCTGATCAATTTTTCAAAATCAGTTATTTCCTCAAAGCCAATACCTATAATACAGTCAAGTATCAAATAACATATTATTGTATCTTCTTTGCTCCAATATTCCATGAGCATATCATAACAATAGTTGATAAAATCATTATTTCTTCCACTAGCTAGCAAGCTCAACGACCACAAGTCCTTTGATACAACCCACTTTCTCAGTTCATTGTTAGAAATTGAAAAGAAACAACAATCATAAAATTCTTTCTGCAAAGGAGCTGTGACATAATAGGTACTATCCAGCCAAATACCTCCGTGCTGTTTCAATAGTGTAATCCGTAAAATATCAGAAAATGCAGCTATCGAAATTTTCCCTTCCTCAAACTTTTTCACAATAAAGTCAGGAACATCCGCATAGTCCTTGTAATTATCTTTGTCCAAGACAATAACCGGGTGATTCGCCGAATTTCTTTTTATGCTTTCCAAGCACAAATTGACTGGATACAGAGTCTTATCCTCTCCTTGCCACCAAAATGTCCATATTGGCGCATCATTTTCTATTTTTTCAGACAAACTGTATGTTTTCTTAGCTTTGTATTTATTTATAATATTAGAATAGTGTGCACGTAAATAAGTTTTGCAGGTTTCATGCCTTTTGAAGTGCATTTTTTCATAAAGTCTCATTGCTCCGACTCTACGAACAAAACCGTCAGCAAACGACCAAAAGCCTAACCAAAATCCGTATTCTGTAAAATACTCTACAAGGAGTTTTACATTTGCCAGCTCCTTTTTTAGCTTTGCTTCATTCATGGTTAACTCCTTTATTCAAGGCTTCATTTTTATCTCATTCTAGATTCGATTTTCTTTGCTTCTACAGCCCAAGAAAACTTTTCAGACTGCTTCTTTCCCTCTAAAATCAATCTTTTAATTTCTTCCGCATTTAATGATATTGCTCGCAACAAACCCATTGTTAAATCAGAATCATCTTCATTTTTGAAATAAAGGGCAGCATCTCCAAGAACTTCTGACAGTGAAGAAGCGTCTGAAGATAAAACGGGTGTCCCACAAGCCATAGCTTCTAGCGGTGGCATACCAAATCCTTCATATTTAGATGGGAAAACGAACAGTGTGGCATTCCCATAAACATCCGGAAGATCTTCATCAGCAATAAAGCCAGTGAAATAAATCTGTTCTTTGACACTTTGTTCAATTCCGTTTAATAGAGCATCTAGTTTCCATCCCTTTCTTCCTGCCAGCACCAGCGAAATAGACATATCCCCCCGCAAGACCAATTTTCGATAAGCTTTTACCAAAAGTTGTAGATTCTTACGTGGTTCAAGTGTTGAAAGTGAAAGGATGTATTTATCTGGAAGATTATACTTTTTCTTAATATTTTCTTGACCTCCCTTGTCCTCTATAAAAGTATTAAATTTATCATCAATACCACAATAAATCAACCATATCTTGTTTGCATCATAATTTAGTCTCTCTGAAATCCTTTGTTCAGAAAATTTAGAAATCGTGATAATATTGCTGCACTTAAGCATCGCCAAACGATGCGATATTCTAAAATACCATTTACTCATACCATTCATCGTTTCAGGACAATCCCAACAACATATATCATGAATTGTTGAAACCATATTCTTCTTCCAAAGTAGCCACGGTACTGGAAAAGCCAAAAACAGATAATAATCGGCCCTATATTTTCTAATCACCAATGGCAACTTCACCTGATTAAACAACAATTTTTTGCAAGCTTCTATGATAACTGTTTTCACATTTTCCTGCTTACTAACGCTTTCAAAAAGCATATGCACTTTTCCTTTGAAACATAGGATGTAATCATTATTTCTATTTTTGATTAACTCCAAGACCAAGCACGCAGCATAGCGTTCAATTCCCGAAAAGTTATCCGCTAAAGATGTAAGATCAATCAAAATAGTCATATTATTTATCTTCCAGTCATTTATTTCGACATTTTATAATTATGGGCACAATTGATACTGCATCATTCCAATATCTTTTGGCCAAACGTTTCGGCTCTTTGATTGTTCGGTATAGCCACTCAAGTCCTACCTTCGACATCCACTTCGGAGCTCTTTTTACATTGCCTGCCTCAAAATCAATGGTTGCTCCTATAGAAATGCTCAATGGAACCGAATATTCATGCAAATGGTGATAAATAAATTTTTCTCCTTTTGGAGAACCTAGAGAAACCGCTAAGATATCCGGATTTGCTTCAGTAATGAGTTTTCGAATTTTCTCTAACTCATTCGTATTTTTCTCAAACCCAAATGGCGGAGAGTAAGTACCAACAATATTCAATCCCATATATTGCTCTTTCAAATTAGCGGCCGCTTTAGCAGCTACTCCATTGGCAGCTCCTAATATATAAATACTATAGCCTTTCATTGCCGCCATTTGGCATATTTCGGGAAATATATCCGAGCCAGAAACTTTTTCCTTAATTGATGTTCCCAGCAATTTAGAAATCCAAATAAGTGGTTTACCGTCTGCCAATATTAAATCTGCATTTTTGTACACTTTAGCAAATTCATCATCTTTTTCTAGAATTACTATGTGATCTAGATTCGGTGTGACAACATATGCGCTATTATTTTCTTGAATTAGTGAAGCTATACTGTCCACAGCCTCTTCCATTGACACATTGTCAATTTTTGTATTTAAAAAATCAATCCTGGGCATAACGATCCCTCTCGTAATTCATTGTGTTCTAACATAGTATTCAAACATTTCTCTCAAAGCATCAAAAACGCTGTATTCCGGCTTCCAACCAAGCTCTTTCTCAATCAAACCGTTATCGCAGCAAATCACAGAATTATCAACGGGGCGGAATCTATCCGGATCCACTTCAACAGTAATGTCTTGACTGCTTAAAGACACGATGTAATCCAGCATTTCATTCAGTCCATGTGCTTGGCCAGAGCCAACATTATAATTCTTCATGCAGTCATCGCTCTCAATAATCATTCGATAAGCTCTGACAATATCCTTAACATGGCTAAAATCACGTTTCGCTGCAAGATTACCCACCTTAATTGTTCCAGACTTTCCTGTCTTTTCAATCTCTGCGGCTTGTTTGCAAAAGCTTGGCAAAACAAACGAATCTCTCTGGCCAACGCCTGTGTGGTTGAACGGTCGAACACAATAGACCTTCATTCCATACTGTTCCTTGTAGAGAGCCGCAAACCTCTCTTGTGTCACCTTAGAAATACCGTAAGGGTTATTCGCATTCAGTGGTGTTCCTTCATTCATCGGTTTATCAGAGGTTTCATATTCCTCGCTTGAACCGATGAACATTACCTTTGGCATCACTTCCTGTTTTCTTGCCGCTTCCATAATGTTTAATGCACCTACCACATTTACCATCATCGTTGTCTGTGGAATATTCCAAGACGCACCCACGCTGCTGATAGCTGCAAGGTTTACGACCATATCTGGCTTTGTATCAGAAATGAGGTGAAGTACATCCTCACCATTCATTAGGTCTACTTTGGTAAATTCAACTTCTATCTGAAGATTTCCCGGTTTATTTATATCGCTTCCGTATACTTCATAGCCAGCATCCAGGAATTCCTGCGCCAGATAATGACCTACTAATCCCCCGATTCCAAAAATCAATACTTTTACATCCAAAATATTAACCTCCAGCCATAAACAGGAATAGAGAAAGCTGTCCACCAACGCCAGCATATCTGACAGCATCCTCTTTCCCATCACTTCTTACTTCTTTGCAGCTTCTTTCTTCGCCAGCTGCAGGTCATGCTCTGCCATCAGAGCGCACAGCTGCTCATAACTGGTCTTCTGAGGATTCCAGCCCAGCTTGGTCTTAGCCTTGGTCGGATCACCCCAAAGGTTGACAACATCGGTCGGACGGAACCACTGGGGATTAACACAAACCATCATTTTTCTAGTCTTTTTGTCATATCCTTTCTCATCCATGCCTTCGCCCTTCCACTCAAGTTCGATACCATCGTTAGCGAAAGCCAGAGTGGTAAACTCGCGAACAGTGTGCTGAACACCGGTAGCAATAACATAGTCATCCGGCTCGTCCTGCTGAAGGATCAGCCACATGCACTCTACATAGTCCTTTGCATAGCCCCAGTCACGCAGGGAGTCCAGATTACCCAGTTCCAGATTGTCCTGCAGACCACAAGCAATTCGTCCGGCTGCCAGCGTAATCTTACGAGTAACAAAATTCTCACCACGGCGCTCGGACTCATGATTGAACAAAATACCATTGCAGGCGAACATACCATAGGCCTCGCGGTATTCTTTCATCATCCAGAAACCATACTGTTTGGCAACAGCATATGGGCTGTAAGGATAGAACGGAGTTTTCTCATTCTGCGGGAACTCCTCAACCTTGCCATACAGCTCAGAAGTGGAAGCTTGATAAATGCGGCAGGTCTTATCCAGTCCCAGCATGTGGACAGCCTCCAGAATACGCAGTACACCCAGTGCATCTACATCACCAGTGTACTCAGCAGCATCAAAGCTGACACCAACATGGCTCTGTGCAGCCAAATTGTAGATTTCGTCTGGCTTCACCTCATTAACCACGCGGATAATGCTGGAAGAGTCAGACAAATCACCATCATGCAGTTTGATTGCATTCCTTGCAATCAGATGATCTATACGCTCAGTGTTAGAGACAGAAGAACGGCGGACAATACCATGAACTTCATAGCCTTTTTCCAGCAGAAACTCTGCCAGATAGGAACCATCCTGTCCAGTAATACCAGTAATCAATGCTTTTTTCATTTTCAATAATCTCCTTTAGTGTTAATTGACCTACATTGTGTCGAATAGCGTTTCAAATCTCTCTGTTAATTGCAGCTTATTTCTATGTGTGGCATACCCTGTAATCGTTGTATGTCATATATGACTCACTACAATAGAAAGCAGCCCATTAACCTTAATTGTTCCTGTTACAGTTGGAACAAAAACACTCTCACCAGGCTACAATCTCCATTTTGGAGTCCTGTAATTCCATCGTTCCATTACCCTTGATACAAACAATAGAATTGAACTTGCTGTCATCAATAGGTATCTTTGTTTCTCCATTTGCCTCATAAACAACAGATTCAAAGTACTTGCAGTTGCTAAGTACTTTGCCTTCCTCATCTTCATTCCGTTCTAATGCTACCTGCTCATACTGATTGAAGTTCAGCACATCCAGTGCCTTCCCAGAATGAGGCATTTCAGATGCAGAACATCCATCATGTCCCAGCTTCCAACATCATTCCAACCAAACTCGCCCGGAATGACAAGCACATTACCTTTAGAAGCAGAAGGTTCCATGATTGCATAGTCAATAGAAATATTACAGATGTTGGGATAAACAGCTTCAATCGTTTCATTTTCTGCATCTGTTCCCATTGCATCGCCAACATTCGCCAATTTCTTGTAAATATTAGGAATATATTCCTTGAACTTTTCCAGAATCACACTGGCTTTCCAAACGAACATTCCACTATTCCATGAGTATACACCAGAGGCAACATACTCTTTAGCCTTTTCTTCATTTGGCTTTTCCTTAAACTCGATAACTGGCTTTGCATTATCGTTGCTAGCGCCATCGAACTTGATATAACCAAATCCAGTAGACGGGAAGGTCGGTGTAACGCCAATGGTCACAAGTTTGTTGCTCTGTTCCGCTGCTTTCACCGCACTATTCAGTATTCTGGTAAAACCTGCAGTGTCCTTGATATAGTGATCAGAAGATGTAATGACCATAATGCCATCACCGTACTTCTTGATAATTTCCATTGCTGCATAGCCAATGCAAGCCGCCGTATTGCGAGCTGACGGCTCAGACAGGACATGATCCGGTTGGATTCTGCCCTCTGTTGTTTTGAGCATTGGAGGAACCTGAGTTGCATTAGTTATAATAAAAATGTTTTTCTTATCAACAACATAAGACAGACGATCAACTGCTTCATTGACTATCAGCTCATTGCCTGTCAAATTCAATAACTGTTTAGGGGTCTTTTGTCTGGAAAGCGGCCAAAAGCGAGTACCACCGCCACCGGCCATAATTACTCCATAAGTATTCGTTGTTCTATCTCTTGTGGAATCAGTCTCTTCTAAAAATATCTCTCGTATAAACCTTATCCTGAACGTCATCCAAACAGCTATCGTAGCGGTTCGCGATAATAGCCTGGCTCTGAGCCTTAAATGCCTCCAAATCATTGACGACCTTACTACCGAAGAAAGTGCTTCCATCTTCGAGAGTCGGTTCGTAAACAATTACGGTTGCACCTTTGGCTTTGACACGCTTCATAACACCCTGAATGGAGCTCTGGCGGAAGTTATCGGAGTTACTCTTCATTGTTAACCTATATACACCGATAACACATTTCTTTTCATCGGCTGCGCTGTATTCCCCACGATTGTAGTAGTCATAGTAACCAGCCATCCGGAGGACACGATCGGCAATGAAGTCCTTACGAGTCCTGTTTGACTCGACAATCGCTCCTATAATGTTTTCAGGAACATCCATATAGTTAGCATGTAACTGTTTAGTGTCTTTCGGCAGGCAGTAACCACCATAACCGAAGGATGGATTGTTGTAGTGACTACCGATACGTGGATCAAGGCAAACACCGTCGATGATATGCTTGGTTTTTAAACCTTTCATTTCAGCATAAGTATCCAGTTCGTTAACGTAGCTGATGCGAAGTGCCAAATACGTATTAGCGAACAGCTTGACAGCTTCGGCCTCAGTGAAGCACATAAACAGTGTATCGATGTTCTCCTTGATTGCACCTTCAGCTAGTAAAGCTGCAAATGTATGAGCAGCCTCTACTAGACGCTCATCCTCCATATCAGTACCGACAACGATGCGGCTCGGATACAGATTGTCATATAACGCCTTGCTCTCGCGCAGGAATTCCGGGCTAAAGATGATGTTCTTGCTACCAGTTTTTTCACGAATATGAGCTGTATATTCCACAGGAATTGTAGATTTGATGACCACGATAGCGTTCGGGTTATATTCCATAACCAACTGTATAACCGTTTCAACTGCTGAAGTGTCAAAAAAATTTTTCTTGCTATCGTAATTAGTCGGTGCAGCAATTACAACAAAATCCGCATTACTATATGCCATCCTTGCGTCCATCGTTGCAGTTAGATCCAATTCCTTAGTGGCAAGATATTCTTGAATTTCCTTGTCCACGATGGGCGATTTTCTGTTGTTGATCATCTCCACTTTTTCCTGGATGATATCCACTGCAAAAACCTTATGATGCTGAGACAATAGTACGGCAATTGATAACCCTACATAGCCAGTACCGGCTACAGCAATGCAGTATTTTTTACCCATGATTAATTCCTCTTCCCCGCTCAACGAACGGCCCTCAATTTATATCTCTTTAACTCAACTTTCGCAGAGCGAAAGTTTGTTTAAACCATTGGTGTTAAACGAAAAGGTACTCCGACAATATGTTCATTGACGATAGAAAACACCCCTTTCATTTGGTATAGTGAATTTGTCCAGAACCCACTACCAAATAGAAAATGAGGTGTCTTCTACTTGATAATGATAACGCATAAGGAACAAAAAAATTAACAACCAAAAGAGACGCTTTTAAGGGATTAAGACTCTAGAACATTTAAGAAGCTAAGGTATTACGAAGAATTTAGGCTTTAGTTGCTCCTATCTCTTCCAAGTAATATTTATTTTATTCCACCACAAAAACTGGTTCCGACTCCTTGAGACTGAGAGGGGTGAGCTATTTCCAGGTAGGGGGCGCTGTTTATCGTTTTTTTAACCACTCGGGCTATGCTTGGCGTCGCTTTCTTACCTCCTTAAGTGCGGAAACGGTTAAAAAGGTCTGTTCATTAACTTCCAGTAATCGTTTAAATGCTTTTATCGTCGATGATTCCATGTATGAGCGAAATAGGAGTAAGGCTGTAGAACTGGGACTTCGTTGAACTATGCAACGAGAAATCCACAGGAGTGAACGTATGTCCATCCGACCATCCTAAGGTGAGCATGCGAAATCCATGATAGTAGCAGCTCATAGCGTAATCCCAACACCTCGCGAATTAACGGGATATCTGAGAAAATTGATATACGTACATCGGGTTATAAGCGACGAACAGAAGCGTTGCGCCGTTCCACAGAATTAGCTCCAGTGATGCTTGATCAGGCTTTGGCGGACGGAATGACGGCTTCTTATGTTTTAATGGATAGCTGGTTTACGTTCGCTCCACTGATACGGGAGATTACTCAACGTGGAGTGGATGTCATCGGCATGGTTAAAAACACAAATCAACGTTATTTAGTCAACGGTATGAAGTTATCTCTTAAAGAACTTTACACTGTTGCAACACCGGCACATGGGGAAAAAAGGGGATTCCCCGTTCAATCCGCACTCAGATGGTACCCGGAATACCTATGCAGATAGTGTTTGTTAGTCATCGTACCAATAAAAATGAATAATTAGCTATTCTCAGTACCCATTGCAATGAAAATTTCTTCACTTAAGTAGCTGTCTACATGATTTTATCCCTAACTCGCCCCCCGCCTCCCCAGCACCACTGGCACAGTCCTAGCCAATATCTCCATATCCAGCCACAATGACCACCGATCCACATACTCGGCGTCCATTTCCATCCACTCATCAAAGTCCACTGTATTACGCCCGCTAATCTGCCAAATGCACGTAATCCCCGGCCTAACCGCCAATCTCTTCCTATGCTTTGAATCATACAAATTCACTTCACTCGTAAGCGGTGGTCGAGGTCCGACTAGACTCATATCCCCTTTAAAAACATTGAACAGTTGCGGGAGTTCATCAATACTAGTTTTTCGAATAAATTTCCCCACAGCTGTCACTCTAGGATCATTGGCAATCTTAAATACGGGACCGCTCATTTCATTTAAATGAGCCAATTTCGCCTTAAGATCCTCAGCGTTTATAACCATGGAACGGAACTTATATATTTTAAATGCACGTCCGTTTAATCCAACACGATCTTGCGCAAAAACCGCGGGCCCCTTAGACGTCATTCTTATCGCTAAGGCAACGAATATAAATAAAGGACTAAGAACAATAAGTCCAATACCAGACAGAATAACATCCATACACCGCTTGCCCACTTCCTGCCAAGGCCGCCTTGGGTAACTGTCATACATAACCATCGACAGCCCACCAAAATCGACAGGCCTGCTTCGGGCGACTTTCGTTACTATATCATCGAGCAAAACAGCAACATTTTTCCCCATAACATCGAGGATCTCAATTGATTCTTGAATACCCTCCTCTGTAATGAGCGCTGTGACAACGGTTAAATCCACAATATTCATACGAATGATGGATTCTAGATTCGTATAGTTCCCTAAATAAGGAATTTTAAGACCATTTTTGGTAGGGGCGATATATCCAATAACTTTGTACCCTAACTGAGGGTTATTCTTTACTTTCTGCAGATAAAGTTCAGCTGCAGAGCCCCCCCCCAGAATCAAAACGTAACGGGTGTTACGTCCGATTTTTCGCCAAGCTTGTAGTATTATACGAACCACAATATGAACGCCTATAGTTAGGGTTACAACCAAGGCCCCAAAGTAAAAAAAGAAGCGGTTGCGGAGTAAAATTGGACTGTAGAGATTGATCAATACCATACTCAAGGCGAAAGCAAAACAATGCGCTTTAAGCACTTGCCTCAGTTCACGCCAGGCAGACATAAAACGACGCGATTGGTAGACTTTATAAACATTGCTTCCGATTATCCAGGTCAAAAGATAGATAAAGAAGATTACAAAATTTTCTGGCCATATATGACTTAGTACGTGCTTTAAACGATATAAATCAATTGCCAAAGAGAAGCCGATTGCAATTAGAACAATGTCCACTAGTTCTGAAATGTTTTCCATGATCCCCCGATCCCTTAGCATTGTCCCACTTTCCTTTCCTCTTCTCCCCAGCTAATCAACCTATCTTCAAGCCTGACTTATTAACTTCAGAGACCTCTTCACTGGCCGTCCTGCAATGCATCTCAACCTCATCCCAACCCATAAAGATCCTCACAATGTCACCCTCAACCAAATCAGTCCCCGCTTGCACCTCAATAAACTCCAAATCTGTCCTGGCCCTAATCCCATGTTTTGCACCAACCGGAATATGTAAGACATCCCCGGGCTTTACTTCATAGATCACATCGTCAAGCGCAAACTCGCCCTCGCCATTCGTAATCGTCCAAACTTCACTTCGTAGATAATGCAACTGATAACTTAAGCTCTTGCCCGCTGAAACCCCTATCCGTTTGGTCAGAACCTCATGGCCATTTTCATATTTCGTATAATCAAGTACCCGGTACCAACCCCAACGTCGCTCCTCAAACATGGGCCTCTGGGCAATTCCATTGACCAAATCCTTAATCTGCGGGCTGTCTTTTTTATTCGTAACCAAGATCCCATCTGGGCTTGCCGCAACCACGACGTTGGATAATCCAAGGACAATAATCGGTATGTCCAATTCATTAATGAGATGAGTCCCTAAGGATTCCTTACATAAGGCTCCATTCCCGATAATCGGGGCAGCGATTTCCTCTGTTAAGGTGTTCCAAGTTCCGAGGTCTTTCCACTCCCCATCATATCGAATCGCCACAACACTTTTGGCTTTTTCCACCACTTCATAGTCAAAACTAATCTTTGGTAACATCTCATACTCGTTTTTCAATGCCAGATAGTCCGTGGGCAGGCCAATTTCCTCAAGTTTAGAAAGGATATAGCCCAATTTAAAGGCAAATACTCCACAATTCCAAAGGGCTTGCTCTGCGATAAGTTCGCGAGCTTGCTCTTCCTTGGGCTTTTCCTGGAAATGAGAAACTTTCAGGAAAGAAAGACCGTCTTGCTTCGACTCAGGGACGATATACCCATATTTTTCAGAAGGATAGGTGGGGGTCACCCCCACAAGAGCAAGGTCTGCTTCCGTAGTAATAAGTACATTCTCCAACTCCTTAACCTGCTGGAAAAAGCGATCATCCACAAAAGAATCCACTGGAAGTACGGCAACCACTTCATTAGGATCAACGCGTTCAACCGAAGATAAGTAAGCAGCAGCTAAGGCAATCGCCGGGTAGGTATCTCTGCGTTCCGGTTCAACGACCATCTTAACGGAGTCACCCAGCTGACTTTGTAGCATATCTACTTGTGACTTACTTGTAGCCACAACTGCCGAATCTGCTAACCCCACAGTTCTGAGCTGACCCCAAACCCGTTGCACCATCGATTCACTCTCACCATTACTGCTTTCCAGTACTTTGAGGAATTGTTTCGATCGAGCATCATTCGATAACGGCCAAAGGCGTTTACCTGATCCACCCGAAAGTAAAATTAATTTCATGCGAAATCCCCTTTTTTTACAGCCAACAGTTCCCAATGATTTTTAGTCTAATCCTATAAAATCAAAACCGCAGATCCAACCGCATGAGTCTACGGCACTAGGACGTATGTACTATATGATTTCGCTGTTAAAAGCAAATGTCCTCCAAGTAAAAGAAAATTTCTCACACTATCGTGCACGTTGTGTTGATATATTCGAATAAAAAAATACTTGATTATATAAATAATGACATATTGCAATTGTCACTTTCAATTTACCTCAACTTTTGCTATTTTGTTCACCAATTCGACTTATCCCCGGAACCATTCCCAAAACCTATGTTTCCTTTTCTTGATCTCCGGCTCCTTAAGCAAATACTCCCCACCGCTCGGCACGATCTTCCCTTCAAGAATTCTCTGGGGATTTGTTTCTGTTACTTCTCGGAATCTTTTCTCGCCTATGGTTTGCCTTACACACTGGAGCGCCTCCCGATCAACGGAGTCACTGCGAGAAACACGGTGTGCGTCGGAGCCTACGAAGTGGATTAAATCACTGCTTAACATCCTTTCTGCGAGTTGCTTGGGCTGAGGGCCGTATCGTCCACTTAAGCTTCTTAAATCCAGTTGGAAAAGAATCCCCTTTTTAGCCCAATCAATAAGACGCTCCGGTTCTTGGAATAACCCTTTATATCTCTCAGGATGAGCAAGCACAGGAGTCAGCCCCTCAACTTGGAGTTCAAAGAAGACTTGATCAGTATAGTGGGGGATTTCCAGCATTGGAAGCTCGACGAGAATATACTTTCCTGTGTTTCCTAAGGTCAGCAGTTTCCCAGCTCGCACCCACTTGCCCATGTCTGGGAAGATATAGTTCTCTGCGCCAGGTAAGATTTCGACGGAAATACCAGCCTCAGCGACCGCTTGGCATACGTCCGCTGTCGCAGTTAAGATTTCTGCTGGGCTAAGAAAATCAGTCCCCTCCAAGACATGTGGGGTGGCCAGAATTGTCTTAAACCCTGTTCCTTGTAGTTGACGCACGATTCCTAATGTCTCTTCTATGCTCTTAGACCCGTCGTCTAGTCCAGGCAGGATGTGACTATGGATGTCAATCATTTTGAGCTCTCCTATATATCAACTTGATTCAGATCAATTTTATTTGTATTCGTCACCAAAATAACATTTTCCTTCAGCTTTTCATTTGTAAATCATTGACCCGAAACTGTCCTTTTTAATTTCATTAAAGAATGATACAATTTACAAAGAATCTGCAACTAAGGAGAGAAGCTCAAATGTTAAAGATTAAACCTCGCCGCATCCTAGCCGTCCTAGGGGTGGTTATTATAGTAGTTGGAGGCTATGCAGGTTGGCAAGTCTATAGTGGACAACAAATGGCTAATCAGTATGTGGCAGACGCCCAGCAACAGGCCTCAGGAGCAAGCAACGGTTCCGCATCTTCGAATACCCAAACATCAGGGTCTAAGGGGAACACCTCTCTCGATCCGACGAATTCCGGGCAGACTAGCCCCTCCGGGACTTCTCCCTCTTCAGCGGGCTCTTCTCTAGACCCATCTTCAAGCTCTCCTGCGAATTCTAGCGCTCCCGGGTCCGCTTCTGGCGCCTCTAATCCCGGAGAATACAAACTGTTGATGACCAAGACCTATCAACAGACCCTACAAGCCATGCAGACTGTGAAGAGTAATACCCTTGCATTACAGAGCAAAAACCTCTCAATTTCTGCGTATCGGTCTAGCATTCTTCAATCTCAAGCGACCTTTACTGCAGCAGAAGAGTTTGTTCGGGCTAACCCTCCGACGGAAGAAAAGCTAAACCCCTCCTATCAAGAGTTTTTGGCTGGTATCAGCTTAGCGAAGGAATCGATGGGGGTTGTCTTGAAAGGAATTACTTCGTTCAGCCCCGCCAACCTTTATGCTGCCCGTGAAATGGGTAAAAAAGCACAACAACAAGTCGCCGAAGGTTATTCCCATTTATAGGGGCAATTCATGAATTGCCCCTACAGTTCAACGACGTTAGAAGACATCCTCCCTCTTTGTAGAGGGAGGATGTCTTCTTGAATTACCGTGCTTTATGACGCTTATTATGCTTCTTCTTAGTGTCATCTGAGCCATGATAATAATAGTAATAATAGTATTCGCTGGTTTTCATGTCCGCTTTATTGAGAACAGCCCCCAAGATCTTGGCTCCTACTTTATCCAGTTGTTCTTTGGCTCTTTGCGCAAAGTCTTTGTTCACTTCGCCCGAGGCCAAAACTAGGATGACTCCATCAACTTCTTGAGCCAGGATTGCAGCATCCGTTACCGCCACAATAGGGGGAGTGTCAATGAGGACGATATCAAATTGTTCACTGGCTTCTTCAATCAAACGCTTCATCCGTTTGGATCCGACAAGTTCGGCAGGGTTGGGGGGAATAGGTCCTCCGGTGAGAACCTTTACACCGGGCACAGCTGTTTCTTTTATGAATATACGATAATCCTGATCTAGAACTAAGGCAACGGATAACCCTTCTACATTACTTAACTCAAATAGTTTATGCTGAGTTGGATTGCGTAAGTCAGCATCCACCACAAGCACAGACTTCCCGGATTGAGCAATACTTACAGCGAGGTTAGCGACGGTGGACGATTTTCCCTCCCGAGGACCTGCGCTTGTTACCATTATCTTTTTAGTTTCTGAGTCCACGCTCGTAAACTGGACGTTTGTCCGAAGCGTTCGAAAGGCCTCTGAAATTGGAGATTTCGATTGCTCCAATGTAATTAGTGAGTATGCCAATGAAATCCTCCTCTCTTAAGCCTTTTTTCCCATTTCATAATTTGGTATAACACCTAAGACGGGTATCCCTAGCAAGGTTTCCACATCATTAGACGTCTTCACGGTATTATCCAGGTATTCTAGCAAGAAGACTAGTCCAACCGAGGCCATCAGTCCCACTACAAAGGCAATCAGTACATTGAGTTTCTTATTCGGTTTGACAGGAACGTCCGGCGTCACGGCTTTATCGACGATACTAACACTGTCCACTTTTTTAATTTCGATAACTGCTTTAGAAAACTCTTGGGCAATAGTGTTGGCAATTGAGGCTGCCAACTCAGGGTTGGTATTAGTCACCTGTATTTCTAGGATTTCCGTGGTTTTTACTTGGTTTATGGCTATCTGTTTATCGATTTCGGCCACAGTCATCGGTAGATTTAAATCCTTAATGACATTTTCTTCTACCGTTCTGCTCTGAGCAATCGTGGCATACGTCTTAGCCAGTTGTTGATTGGCGAGTAAGACACTATTATCCAACATTTGAACTGCTGCTTGACCAGCCTCAGACGCTTTCTTTCCGACGATCAGAGTCGTGGACGCCTGATACGAGGGTTTTATGATAAAAAAACTAATGACTCCACTCGTTAGCGCTGCTATGAGAGGTAAAGCCACTACAATCAGCCAACGTTTGCGCAACACTTCCCAGTACTGCCGTAATTCTATTTCTTCTTCCATTGTCACCCTCCCAAATAGTCCAATAAAAACTTGTCCGACTATGTACTATTCGAGGTTTATTTCAGTTTTCCTTCCAAGCGTCCTAATAATCACTTCTTTTAGAGAAAGTTCTTTAGTTCATTACGCGAACCTCAGATTCTTATGCCCTAGGCCGCAGGGTTTTTCATCCTGATAAATGAACTACATGTTGATGCTCCGACAGAAGAATAAAACTATAATTAATTAGATGTCTTCTTATTATCCAGAAGGGAAACAAGGGGTTGAATGTCGAATATTGTTAACTACTAAAGTATCCGCTACCTATTTTGGGAGGGAACATTTGATGAACCGAACAACAAAAATCCAAGTATATGTAATTTTTTCTGCTTTAATTCTTGCACTTATTATTATTGTCTTATTCTGGGCACTGAATTATGGAAAAACAACCAAATATACGTTAAATCAAACCACCTCGACAGGTATAACAATACAAGCGGGTTCAGAAACCATAACGAGTCCTAACAAAAAAAATATGACTGCCGCCCCGGTCACTCCAGGCATTCACAAAGGATTGACAAAGCTAATGGAGACGGCATCAGTTAGCGCCCTTATAATTGGAGATTCTATCGCAGAAAGCCAAGGGGCTTCCAATAAAGATCTATCGAGTTGGCACGCCCTAGTCGACAACGATCTGCACGATAGATACCCTGGTACGATTCAATGGCACTTTAAGACCAGTGCGGGAGCATCAATTAATGATGCCCTAAAGTTCACGCCCTCGGCAACACAAGATACCGACCTTATTATCCTTTGCTTAGGCCGACAAGATTCCGGCAGGATGAAGCTCTCAGAGTTTAAGCAAAAATACGAACAACTTCTTGTAAAACTGAAAGCCCAGAGCCCGAATGCGGACCTCTTTTTAGTGGTAGAACCCCCTGTTAAAAGCAATGTAGAGAATAACAAGTTTTTCCCATATCGTAAAATCATTCTTGATTTAGCTCAAAAACATCAGCTTCCGGTTATTGACGAGTGGACGGCCTTTATCAACGACCCAGTCCCTCTCACTAGCTTGTTAGCAGATAACGGAAATCCTAACGACAAGGGTTACCGAGTTTTTGCTGACGGTGTATTAAAAGGGTTCGAGGGATATTTAATGCCTGCGTATTGACCAAATTTTACCTCTTAGTTTTTGAATTTCAAAGTGATTGTTAAAGTGCCAGCGGATGTCCCGTTTTTTAGCAATTCACCCCGCAAAGTTTTTGTATTATAGACAAGTCTGAATGCCCCCAGATCTAGCCCACCTTGTATTTGTCCACCTGTGATCAAATCTCCCACTGTTACAATTTTCTGTTGTCCTGCTATTAAAGGAATGTTCTGGGTATTATTTAGTACTTTAAATTGAAGGATGCAGTTCTGATCAGCAGTCAGGCTAAACCCTAGAACTTTTACATCATCATCCAGTCCCGAGAGATCAACAACCGCTCCGTTACTAAAGGTCCCCAAGGAATTCGCTGGATCAGTGTTGACTTGAAGATTGCTTATGGTTACATTAGCAGGCACAGTAGGATTAGGAGGCGTAGTGACCGCTCCACCTGCCGACGGCAGAGCAGGCGATGTCACTGGAGAGGTAGCAGGTGGAATGACAGGTGAATTTGGCAGTTCATTAGAGATATCTGTCAACGACTTAAGTACGCTATCAGGTACTGCGGCCACTCCTCCAAGTGCAACAAAATCCAGTAAATTATTTAGTTTTAAGAAATCTTTCATCTTGCTCGACCATTCACTTTGACCTAAAACGATCGGGGAATGAGTGAGTACTGCTAGCGGTACTCCCGATAGGGCATCTACAAACGTTTCTCCATTAGCCACATAAACCTTTTCATAATGAACATCATTTGCGAATCCTTTCAGCACTTCCAGGTTTGTATCAAATTTAGTCACACCAGAGTAGCGATGAACCGTCCCCGGAAGTGCTCCCTTGATTCCATCTCCTACAACCGCGGTCCCACCTATCACATAGGAATCCGTAATACTGTTTAGTTTATTCAGAAATTCCTCAACAGAAGAAGGTAATTCGTTCTGCGTAGTTGCTAAAATTGGGATCTCCAGAGTAGCTGCGATGGAGGAAACAGACAATGCATCCACCGGAGCCATCCAGCCTGCGGCTACGACCACCTTTGTTACATTGGTCCCAAGTTCAATCATTTCCTTGGCGATGTTTACGGACGTTTCATATTGATCTAACCCACCGAGTGGAACCGGAGTAATTCCTAGTGCTTTGATTTCGTCAATGGCCGAGGGTTTAATTACCGCCGTACCACTGGTTATGTATACCTTTTTTGGTTTGAGGCGCTGTAACTCGGCTTTAGTGAACAAGTCTAGACCTTGCCCACCATCTGTTAAAAGAATCGGGGCCTTTAATTTAGCCGCTAACGGGCCCGCCGCGAGTGCATCCACGAGGGTATTACTCATTCCAGAGGAGAGAACGACATTGTCTGTTGCTTCCGGCCAACCCTTTTCAGCGATTAGTGCAGCTGTCTCGAACTGGTCAACTCCACCAATCCTGGTTACGGCACTTGAGGTATTTGTAGTGGCTGCGTTTGCGATAATTGGAGTTAGGGTTGAAGACAAGACAACGACAGCTGCCATACAACTATTTAACAGCTTCTGTTTTGTTATTTTACTCATGATTCGTCCTCCTTTTTTTACTTTCCAATAAGCCTTCGAAGTTTAGGAACATTTATATGATAATTACTTTACCTTCCACCCTCGATAATGGACAATCATTCAAATTTATTCGCCATTCCAATGAATATTCCTGCAGGGATATTCATTTTCTGATTATTTCTACCTTATGAGTCCTAATTTCAAGTGTTTTAAACAAACCTCGAACCTTATTTATCAAACAATATCTGTTACTGAAAAAATATTATTACAAATTTAGAAGGACCCGCTACTCATCCTAGCGGATCCTTCCTTCAGGCAAATACTCTTTAATCTCATGGCAAACCTGTTGCTCCAAAAATCGCAGGGTCGTTGAGAGAGTTTATCTTATTGATATGAGCCTAAAACCGTCAGTGTATAGGTGGGAGATGTCCCAAAACTAATAGATTTACCCATGAGCTTACACAGCGGTATATTATTAAAGACGTATCCAGGTACATTACCCAAAATACTGGTTTGCAGCTGTGCAGCCGTTAAACCACCATTGGAAGTGTAATCTACACTACTAAGCAGCATGGAAGAAACAACCTTAGCAAAATCAAAACTACTTCCGTTAGTCAGCGTACCCATGGTTGTTGCACCATACCCGTCCTTGATTCCAACCGTAACTGTTGTTGGGCTAGTTTTAGTAATCGTCATCCATGTATTCGATATTGTGGTTACGTCGTCAGATGTGGCCGAACCCAAGGTAATGTTCACAGTTACCGTGGAACTTGGAGTAAAACCAGTTTCTGTCAATTGCCCCTTTAAGACCACTGGCCCAGCACCAAAGACTAGGCGGAGATTCGCTAGAGAAACTCCGTTATTTCCCATATCCAAAGCGCCTAGTAACGATGAAGTTGCCACTATTCCATTTACAGGAACTGCGGTCAATTCACTGATCAACCACTCTTCGCCTCTCGCCTTTATAGACGTGATCTTCAAGCTTGGGTTCACGCCATTTGATGTGAGCTGTAAACCTGTAAAACGATCTGAGTCTAAAGCAGACGTTAAATCAAAACTATAATTAGAACCACTTTTTGTCGCAATGATAGTGGGATTTGTTGCGCTCGAAGTTTTTCCAACCAAGGAACTCAAAACCAAGGGAATACTTTCAGTTGTTCCAGCTGGTAGTGTGGAACCGCCTACACTAGCACCACCTGTAACTGTGGAAGCAACCGTAGTCGAAGCAGGAGATTGTTCAATGGTCGTCCCACTTGCATTAATAACTGCGTTACCTATGGAACCTGTGCCAGTGATCGATGTTCCAGCATTCAGGGTCGCAGTCGTTACTGTTGCTCCTGTAGCCACGCTTACAGTCGTATTGGCCGCGGTACTCGCAACCGTGACTGCACTAATCGTACCACCATTTACATGCACTTGAGCTGTCGATTGGATATTAAGTTGTCCGATATTTCCCGAACTCATCGAGACTGAAGTATTGCTCACCCCTTGCGGGATTGTCAATGCAGTGACCGTTCCACCGGTAACATTGACGGAACTTCCAGTCGCACTTTGCCCCAATGTTAGGGCTGACACCGTCCCATTTGGAACCGAGATCGTAACTCCAGGGGCATCCAATATGACACTAGAAAAATCCCCTTCGAGATCAATACTGTTGTCCTCACCTGTAAAATTACTCACTGTAACCTCACCGAAGGCTGAGCTTGACCCCGTATCATTCTGCAAGGTAACTCCCGATTGCAATTGGACGTTTGGAATACTTGTACTTCCCGCCGCCACAATCCGCACTCGACCATCTTGCCTAATCACGATCAACGCACCTGTTAAATTCGAATTAGTAATGTGTATACTGTTCTGTCCTCCGCCTTTGACAATTGTCTGACCCGTGACTGTGACATTCTCCAAATAGACATTTCCGTCTCCAACGGAGGCAGCAATTTCTAGATCTCCATTAATGCTTAAATTCTGTAACTTGACCTCTCCTGCAGTGATCAGAGCGTTACCCTGCACGGAAGTACTAAATGTACCCGCCGTATCATAAGTTGTTGTTGACACACCGCCACTATTGTGACCACCACTATAACCGCCACCACCAGTAGCACCACCACCGGCAGGGGCAGTGTAAACTATCCCTGTGCGAACAACATCAGGTACAACTGCTGTACCACCTATTGCCGTTACAACGCTGGTAGCGGAAAGTTTGCCGCTCACATAAGCTGTACCCTCATTTGCAACTCCATTGGTGAGTACGATCCCTGCATTGTATTTCGCTGCCAAAGGTGCCCCAGCCAAAGCGTCAATTGCTGTTTCACCATTAGCAATAAAGACATGATCATACTTCAGAACGCTGTCAAATGCCTTAAGCACAGCAAGGTTCGTGTCATATGCCGTGTTTCCTGACTGACGGGTTGCGCTAGGAAGCTGAGCTCTGACACCTTCACTAATAACACCTGTTCCACCAATCACATCCGTGGTTTTCACACTCGTGTTTGTAGTCAGAAATGCTTTTACACTGACAGGAATTGTTTCTTTTTCGGTTAAGAGAATCGGCTCAGTTTGAGCAGAGGCAATCGAGGCGATGGAGAGTGCATCTTGATTCTTCCATCCGTAAGCAACTGCAGCTTTGGTTACTGGAGCGCCGAGATCTACCATTTTTTGAGCGATATTGGCGGATGTAGCGAATCGGTCAACTCCACCAAGCGGTTCGACTGTAATATCCATACCTTTTAACTCATCAAGCACTGCTTGGCTAATCACACCTGTCCCGCTGGTTACATAAACTGTCTTAACTTTCAGCTTAGTGAGTTCATCTTTAGTATCAGCATTTAATCCATCCCCAGCCTCTGTTAATAGGATAGGCGCTTTAAGGTACGTAGCGAGTGGGCCCGCCGTCAGTGCGTCAACCATGCCGTAAGAAGTTGATGATGCAAGTATTGCTGTGCCAGTCCAACCTGTTTGATCAGCAATTTGCACTGCCGTCTGCGCAGCACTATATCCACCTAAGCGAGTAGGGACTGCACCCTCAGCGAGGGTATTTAACGGGATCATAGCGAGTGCCATAACAGCAATAGCTAATGTAGCAACGGCTTTTTTAGTTCTTTTCATGCAGTTAACTTCTCCTCCTCTTTTTTATTGAAAAAATGGGATCCTTTTTCCTTTAACCTAGGACGTCTCAGTCGTCCCTCACCCCCTTAAATTACCCAAGATACTCCTGGTGTTAATTGCTTACGGCTTTTCCCCGATGGACTAACTTTATGGATATATGACCATAAACCTTGTTTTAACCCCATTATGCTTTTCGAAATTATGTAACCTATTCCTAATTATTCTTTATAAAAGTAAATACTCCTGCTTAGTTACAACCTTATAAATGAAATTTCACTAATCTAATGTCTATGCGCTGAAAGAACAACACCACATATTTTAACTGAACTAGACCCTATTGATTAAGAAAACTACCCCGATAACGACCGCTGCAAATACAATACTCATAAGAATAATATAATAGTTCTGCCTCTTATGATTAAGCTTGTGCCATGGTAAGGCCATAAACCGCCTGCCCCTTTCTGAATAAACCCTACTTATAACGATAGTTTATTACAAAAACCGACAGTCAACAACATTCTTCTTTAGTTCAGAAAAGGAAGTTAGGTATTTGTGAGATCATTCAGCGCAAAAAACGATCTTGAGAAACAAGGGATTTTGGCAGTTTATCTAACTCAAATCGTATCGTGTTTCACCTCGAAATCACAGGTAATTACAAACAGCAAAAAGTCCCGAAGAGATTATTTTCTCTTTCCGGGACTTTTGCTATCAGTTTCATACTCTACCGCTTCCATCACAAGTCGGACAAGGCGATGTATACCTCACGGCTAACGTCTGACCCACTTTCTTCCGGGTCATTTCCACGAGCCCCAATTGAGTCAGCCCCAAAACCTGAGATTTCGTCTTATCTCGAGCACAGGCCGTCTCCAAGACCTCAATCACCCGTTGCTGATCTTCTTTCGAGGTCATATCGATAAAGTCGATAACAATGATCCCACCTAGGTTTCTCAAACGCAACTGCCGCGCAATCTCTCGAGCCGCCTCTAAGTTCGTGTGGACCACCGTTTCCTCCAGGGATCGCTGCCCCACATATTTCCCGGTATTCACATCAATCACGATTAAGGCTTCTGTCTGCTGAATTACCAGATAGCCTCCGCTTTTTAGCCAAACCTTCGCCCGCAACGCTTTGCGGATTTCATCATCTACACCATACCTTCCAAAGAGATCCTTTTCCGCGGCAACGAGTATATGTTTTGCCGCCGGGTGTTCTATCTCTCGCAAAGCCTGGCGTAATATCAAAGCAACTTCATTCTGATCGACCGTGATTTTCTCCACATCTTGATCCACCCAATCGCGAACAAGACGAGAAATCAAATCCACATCCTTATGTACAAGACCGGGCACGGAAACATGCGGAATCCTCGGTTGTAAAACTCGCCACTTCTCCACCAGCTGAGCAATATCTTCCGCAATCTCTTCCCCGTCAACCCCAACGGCAAGAGTGCGAACAATAACACCCATACCCTCCGGCTTCGACGCAGCGGCCAGATCCCTCAGCCTCACCCGCTCCTCATTCTCTAGAATCTTCCGAGACACACCGACATAATTCACCAAAGGGAGGAGCACCACATACCGACCAGGCAACGTTAAGTTAACACTAATCCGCGCACCCTTACCACCTACTGGTTCTTTAGTAATTTGAACTAAAAGCTCTTGACGTGGTTTAACAACCTGCTCGATCCGATCTTGACTCACCAGAGAAGGCTTATCATCCTCATCAAAACGTGCCGCCACAGCATCTCCCACATAAAGAAACGCATTCTTGTCCAGCCCGATATCGACAAAAGCAGCCTGCATCCCAGGAAGAACATTCTCCACCCGTCCCCGATAAATATTCCCAACCAAATGAGACGAACCGCCCTCTTCCTCAAACACATCCATCAAATCGCCATTTTCAAAAACGGCAGCCCGCATTCCCTTGGCCCTACTTTGCAGAACAATTTCCTTCAAACCAGACCCCACACTTTCACTTCTCATAGGAAAACACCTCCCTAGGAACTTCGCGATACTTCAAAGCCTCCAACACAGCACCGATTCAGAGGTGCCGGTCCCACATGCTTGAATAGCATGTCCCAACAAGCACGCCTAAACAGTTCCTATCCCGAGCTTCCCGAAAAGCAACACCCCAGCACCCGTTCCCACCCCGAAGGCGCAGCTCAGCAAACGTTCCATCCCCCGTCGACCCCAGACTAGAGGAAGTTTCTTAGCTTAGAGAAGCACTTTAGCGGAATCGCGTCAATGAACGCAGACGCCAAGGCGTTAAGAACCGCAATGGTTGACATGCAGAACTGCCCTGAGGTTTTGCGGTTTAGCCATGGGGTCAAGCGAATAGCGATGCAGCGTGTGCGAACGGGCTAAGACACTTCCTCCCCGTTCCCAGCCCAGAGGCGCAGCTCAGTACGCAGCGAAGAGGTGCGATTTTTGCTTAGTGAACACTTTAGCGGAATTGCGTCAATGAGCGTAGATGCCAAGGCGTGAAGAAACTCAACGGTTCACATGCAGAAAGCCCAGAGGTTTTGAGTTTTAGCCTTGGCATCAAGCGAATAGCAAATGCAGCGTGTGTGAACAGGCAAAATCGCACCTCGGAGCCTCGGCTCATCAAGCCTCATCGATTGGTGACTTCTTCTCCCCCTGATAACTCACATGAACTCCCGTCCTCTTAATCTGCAATGCCTCCAAATCAAGCGGCAAATTCTCAAGCTCGCGAAGGCTCGCCAGAACTTCCTCTGGACGAACACTCCCAGCGTTCCCCATCTCAACTTCAAGCTCAAAAACAATCTCATCCCCACGGATTTCCGCCTCTAACTGCTTAATCCACGGCCGGATGTCCTTATCCGTTGGTCCTTTTTTGGAATAACGTGAAAACGTCACATGTTCCCGAGCGAGCCAAGCGCCCACCGCTTCTTGCAATCGTTCCGCTTGAATCGGCAAAGCCATCGGAACGCGCATCCGATAACTCGCCGCATTGAGAACTGCCATCAGAGGCTTCGCCCCTTGGTTCAGAGCACTTACTTGCAGGAGTCGAATTCCAGGAGGCAATTGCTCCTGAACACGTCCTAAGACTTCTCCCAAATCCATGTCTTGCTCGAGGTCAACATCCACGTACTCCCGCTCCCCTTCCGTCCCTACCGCAAGGGCAAAGCCGAAGGAAATTTTGGGACGTGGGTTAAAACCCTCCGAATAAGACATATGGATTCCAGCCCGACGGATCGCACGTTCAAACACCCGTGTCAAATCAAGGTGTGCGATATACCTTGCATCTTCTATTTTGGTATAGGCGATTCTTAGCCGCATTGGCACTCACCCTTTCAACTCAATCTGAACTCCTCTGCCCGGGCAAATACCACACCCGGTACATTGGTCATATCGGCAATCGATGGTCTTTGTTTCCTGCAGTGCCCGATGGTGCTCTTCCATCATAAACTGCTTTGTCACACCACTTTCCAGATGATCCCAGGGTAAAATATCGTCATAGTCTACAGCCCGGTTAGCGTAAAAATGGGGATCTATTCCTAGTTCTTTAAATCCCTCCATCCACACCTCTTCGTGGAAATGCTCAGACCAACCATCGAATCGGCAGCCATGTTTGACCGCCCATTCCAAAAGCGGTGCCAATCGCCGATCTCCTTTAGCAAAGACCGCTTCGAGATAACTCGTTTTCACATCATGATAACTATATTTAAGTCGACGATCTCTCAATTTATCTCTCAGATACCTCTGCTTCAAATCGACTGAAGCTTTCGATTCCTGCGGCTCCCATTGAAACGGGGTGTGAGGTTTGGGAACGAAGAAACTCGTAGAGATTGTCACCGTGATATTCCTACGACCAAGCTTAGTTCCCAGATTGGCAACCTTCTTCGCCAGATCAACGATACCATCAATATCTTCCTGTGTCTCAGTTGGTAACCCCACCATGAAATATAACTTGATGGTGGACCAGCCCTTCTTAAACGCTTCCTCAACAGCCGTTAAGAGGTTTTCTTCCGTGACCCCTTTATTAATCACGTCGCGCAAACGCTGTGACCCTGCTTCTGGAGCAAACGTCAACCCGGATTTACGAGCCTTCTGGACAGTATCCGCCAAACCGACATCAAAGGAGTCAACTCGCAGGGAAGGGAGAGAAACTCCAACCCCTTCTGCCCCATGCTTTTCCAGGATGTTCTCAATCACTGGACGAATACACGTGTAATCTCCACTCGAAAGAGATGTCAGCGCGACCTGATCATACCCCGTCGAACGAACCAATTCCTCCGTTTGCTTCATTAGCGTTTCCAGCGAGCGCTCCCGAACGGGTCGGTAAAGCATCCCCGCTTGGCAGAAACGACATCCCCGAGAACAGCCGCGCATGACTTCAAGCATCATCCGATCATGCACAATTTCCATGTACGGCACCACTGGGTTCGTAGGGAAAAACGCTTGATCCAAATCCTGAACTATAGCCTTTTCCACAACCGCTGGAACACCGGCCTCCGACTCGATTTTCTCGATTCGTCCATCCGCTTTATACGATACATGATAAAATTCTGGAACATAAACCCCTTGAACCTGTGCAACTCTCACGAGAAAGTCCTTCCGAGAGACAGGCTGTTTCTTCTGTTCAGCTATGAGGCGAAGCACCTCTGGCAACTGCTCTTCACTCTCCCCGATGAGAAAGAAGTCAACGAATCCAACAAGGGGTTCTGGATTAAACGCGCAAGGGCCTCCTGCTATGATCCAAGGATCTTCTGGCCCGCGTTCTTCCGTCCGCATCGGAATCCCCGCTAAATCGAGCATATTGAGAATATTGGTATAACTCATTTCGTACTGAAGTGTAAATCCAACCACATCAAATGCTTTGAGTGGTTGAAAGGATTCCAATGCGTAGAGTGGAATCCCCTTTGCTCGCAGCGTCTCTTCCATATCCACCCAAGGAGCAAAAACCCTCTCACAGAGAAATTCCGGGAACGAATTAACCAGGTGATATAGGATTCTCGTCCCTAAATGAGACATTCCCACTTCATACACATCCGGGAAAGCAAAGGCCATCTGCACTTCGGTTTTATCCCAATCTTTGCGAATTGCATTCCATTCTGATCCTAAATAGCGGCTAGGTTTCAAGACTTTAGGTAAAAACCGTTCGACCTGCCGGCGTATCTCCGCCGCAGTAAAATTACTCATGGTGTCAGCGAGGCCTCCTTGTACTCTATTGTGAACTCACATTATATCATATATAACATAAATCCCCAATATTTTGGGTCATATTCGTCATATGCCCGAGGCATTAACCCGCTTCAATAGTTTTGGTTATCTTCACCAATTCAATACTAAAGTTTACCTACCGGGAAGCGAATCCCCTCCCGCAACATTCCTTCCACTACATCTGTCTCAGTGAGAGTCTTACCCATCTTCATTTCCTCTGTCGCTAGGGAGACCAAAGCGTAGCGATCAGGGGTAAACTCCTCAACGATCCGCACCAAGGGAGTATCTCTTTGAACCGTCAACCATTTACTACGCATCAGCCCTTTCCGCAATAGTTCTTCCTTCTTACGTGTTAACTGCCTGAGAAAGGTAATATGAGCGGCTGAGATTTCTTTACTCCCTGCCAGCCAAAAGAAGCCTCCTAAAATAATAAAGGCGAGTGGTCCTTCCGAGAACTTTCCCCATCCCCAAAGAAGCATTCCCCATAGGGCCAATAGAATACCCAACCCCTGGCCAGACCTTGCCAAAAATTTCGTGCTCTTGACGAATCCAAAGCCTTCTGCGCAAAGGGACCGCATGACACGGCCTCCATCTAGCGGTAAAACGGGTATCAAATTAAAGGCTGCAAGCCAAAGGTTATATCGAACGAAATCATCCGCAAAATCCCCTTCCCACACACCATTCCACCTTAACGCCTGGGCCGAAAATAAGAGGACCAAGTTAAAAGCAGGGCCCGCCAAGGCCATGACACTTTCCTCAAGTTTCCTCCCCTCAAAGAGGTCATCACAGTACGCCGCTCCACCAAAGGGAAAAAGTTCAAGCCCTATGACTTTAAATCCATACGCCCTCGCCGCCATAAGATGGGCTAACTCATGGCCTAAAACCAAGGCAAAGACGAGAAGAGCCTGGGCCATTAAACCCAGGACTCCGTAGAGTACCAAAACCAGCAGAAATGTGGGATGGATTCGGATGCTCACCCCAGATATTTTTACGAGTTCCATCACTTCTCCCCCTCAACATTCCTCAACCATTCTCTATTATTTTTCTATCACATATTAGCCGTTTCCTTACCGTTTCTTACCGTTTCCATACCGTTTCTCTTACCGTTTCCTTACTCGCGGAAGCATAATTGCAAAGAGAGAACTTTAGCGGAATTTGCGTAAGCGAACGTAGGCGACGGCGCAGGACGTGCCTAGTGTCGAATGCGCCAAGGAGGGCATAGCATTCGACCAGAAATACCCGTGGGTTTTGTCGTGTAGCCTAATCGTCAAGTGAGTAGCAAATGTAGCGTGTGCTAACGTGCATTTATGCTGGAGCCTCAATTCTTAGTTTTCGGCGGCACTAGATACGGTATCGGATTCACAGGCTGGTTATTCTTCCTCAACTCAAAATGTAGCCAGGGCTTCTTCAGAGGTGCGGAGAGCCCAACCGTTCCGAGCACATTCCCTTTCTCGATCCGTTGACCCTTCTGAACGGAAATTCCACCTAGGTTCCCTAAGACAGTCGTCCATCCATCTCCCAAATCCAGCTTCACAATCTTGCCCAATTGGGGATCTTCTCCCACCAAAGTTACAATCCCACTCGCTGGGGCAATGACGGGTATTCCCAAAGCACTCTCCACGTCAATCCCATTATGAATTGAACCCACGGCATTGCTTCCGCCTTCCCCTTTTTCTCCAAATCCAGCAACAACCTGTCCAGAAATGGGGGGTAGAAACTGTCCTTTCATTTTGGCATCCACAGGAACGTCCTTACTCCCGACACCGCCCATCGATAGGGCATCTTTTGCCATACCATTTAAGGAATCGTAATAATTAGCCGAGTCCATCGCGCTTCGATACACCGAATGGATCATTTGCGAAAATGGATCTGAACTATTGGCACTAAAAAAAATTAATAAAAAGACTATCGCAGAAATGAGTGAACGCTTCTGAGTTCCGTTCCAGTGGTTCAACCAATTCCCCCAACCTGTCTTCACAGGATTTCGATACCGTCCAAGTTGGGGATTAAAGCGCGGTGCAGATTTGCCCCGGCCCTGCTCTTTCCCTACCTCATGGATTGCCCGTTCCCATTCCCAGTCATCCCAACGTTCAAAAGGATTCATCCCGCTCTGCCTCACTTCTCGCGTTATTCAGGCTCGTACATCCCTTGAAATAGTCTATGAGAGGGCAAAAAAAAATAGAACTTAAGAAAAGTTCTATTAAAACATGAGTCTCTGACGCCTTAAATTAACACTGAGAAGCAATCCGACTGCTGCCATATTGGACCACATCGCACTTCCCCCGTAGCTAATCAGCGGGAGCGGAATACCCGTGACTGGCATAATCCCCGAGGTCATACCCACATTCACCAGAATATGAAAGGTAAACATCGAGATAACGCCCGTAGCAATCAACATTCCATACGTATCTCGCGCTCTTAAGGCGATACTCAAACTGCGGACAATAAAGATCAAAAAGATAAAAAGCAACGTAATAGTCCCTATGAACCCGAACTCTTCCCCCACCACCGAGAAGATAAAGTCAGTGTGATGCTCCGGCAGGAAGTTTAATTGACCCTGTGTTCCCATTCTGTACCCTTTACCCCATAACCCTCCAGAGCCAATGGCCCAGATGGATTGGATAATATGGTATCCATCTCCAGACATGTCGGCCGCTGGATTCATAAAAATGGTCAGGCGCTTCAGCTGATATTCTTGCATGGGAAGGGGAAGACCTTGTGCCCAGTGGAGCCATCCTGGCAAGTTCGTCGCGAAGTGAAGCCACAACGCGATCCCAATAATGCCAGCCCCGCCCAATAACAGTCCCCCGAATTTTATGGGATTTGCTCCTGCCACAAACATCATACCGATAAAGATAGCCGCAAATACCAAGGTTGTTCCCAAATCAGGTTGTTTAAAGATCAGGAGCATAGGCACTAGTACGAACAAAAATGGCAAAATGAAATCTCGGAAATTATCAAGCTTTCCCTTACGTTCCGCTAGGAAATCCCCTAACGTGATAATAATAAAAATCTTGGCAAATTCTGAAGGTTGGATTTGAATCGTTGACGTGATCGGGATCCAACGAGTCGCCCCTTTAGCTGTGGCTCCAAAGAGTATCACTGCTAAGAGCAAGACCATGTTCAGTCCATAAATCCACCATCGCAAGCGCCGCCACCTCTGGTAATCAATCACAGCGAGAACAGTCGCAATGAAAATTCCGCTCATAATCCAGTAGGCTTGAACCTTAACATAGTGTAAAGGACTGGATTTATCCACATTAATTGACGCGGTACTCAAAATAACCAGACTGGCTGCTAATATGAGAAACGTAAATAAGATGAATAAAAGATCTAAGTTTTTCAGGGTCCGTCTATCCACGTTAAAATTCCCCTTTTGATAGAATGGCTTCCGTATGTCATTATAGCACATCGATAAGCTCAGTCCCAAACGCATAAACAGTGCTAAAACAAAAAAGCCAGGTGGTTACCCCCTAGCTTTGCAATCCAAAAGTTTCAATAGTTTTTTATGTTTATTATCCCTTGATCGCGTAGTCTCGCTTCATCTTCACGACTGGAATGTTGGCTACTAAAGCCACTTCGCGATCGTCTTGACATAGATTAAATTCAAGTGCCGTCTCATCAATCTCCATGTAATTGGAGATAACTCTGACTAGATCTTCCCGCAATTTGTTAAGCATGGCAGGCGAAATGCTGGCACGATCATGAACCAGAACGAGCCGAAGGCGTTCTTTGGCCACCGTCTTGCTCGAGGCACTTTCCTTGCCAAGCATTCGACTGATAAATTCTAACAAGGACGATTCCTCCTCTCAGTACCGAACGATCAACGTATGCCAATGAGTCTCTTGAGTTTATCCATCATTCCTAAGGGAACTTCAAGGTTCATCAGTGGTACGTCTTCACCTTTAATCCGCCTTGTAATCCGCCGATAGGCCTCTCCAGCTTTGGACCCTTGATCTAGTACAGCTGGTTCACCACGGTTCGTAGAAATCACGATACTCTCGTCCTCTGGAACGACACCGATCAATTCGATGGCCAAAATATCCAAGATATCAGAGATATCCATCATATCCCCACGTTTAACCATATCTGGACGAATCCGGTTGATGATAAGTTTCGGATTTCTTAACTCCGCCGCTTCCAATAAACCAATAATGCGATCCGCGTCACGCACAGCACTGACTTCAGGTGTGCAAACGACGACCGCTCGATCTGCACCAGCAATTGCATTACGGAAACCTTGTTCGATGCCTGCTGGGCAGTCAATAATTGCATAGTCAAATTCTTCTTTGAGTTCCATCGATAATGTTTTCATCTGTTCTGGACTTACGGCTGTTTTATCTTTCGTTTGTGCAGCTGGAAGTAAGAAAAGACTCGCAAACCGTTTATCTTTAATAAGCGCTTGTTTCAAACGGCAATTCCCACTCGTCACATCCACCAGATCGTAAACGATGCGGTTTTCCAATCCCATGACCACATCGAGGTTACGCAACCCGATATCCGTATCGACCAGAACAACTTTATGCCCTGCGGCAGCCAGTCCTGTGCCAATGTTTGCGGATGTTGTTGTCTTGCCTACGCCCCCTTTTCCGGAAGTTACAACGATTACCTCACCCATAGTTAGACCTACCTTTCTGAATAATTCTCTCTTTTATCGGGTCTTGCCACGCCAACCATTCATCCCCATGGATTCTACCATCAATTGGTCATCTTTGATTCTAGCAATTTCTGGACCCCGCCCTTCGGCTTCATCATCTGGTGCCCTTGTCACTAAATCGGCAATACGCAATTGAGTAGGGGCTAGATGATAAGCACTCACAGAGGCTTTCCGCTCCCCCGTCGCTCCCGCATGGGCAACCCCACGAAGAGAGCCTAGAACGATAATATTCCCAGTTGCAATAATTTCCGCACCAGGATTAACGTCGCCCAGCACTATGACATGACCCTCAAATTGGACACTCTTCCCTGAACGAAGAGTGCGTTCCACGAAGAGACAACTTCCTTCCGTCATCCCTTCATCCCAGAGGCGCGTTTCTTTCTCTTCGGTTACATAGGACTTTGACTTATTGGGTACGTACACTTCTTCCGCAGTTAACCAACCCGAAAGCTCCAACTGGAATTGTCCTAGTACCGTTGCCAACGTAGCATGTTCTTCCTCAGAGTACTCTTTTTTCCCTGCGTAGCATCGGATGGTCGCGCCTTGAAGGAATTGAACAGAGTTTTTCAAAAGGTTATCGAGTTCATTCATCAGCAATTCAAAGTCCGCAGCTGGATCAAGGTATAAAACCAATCCTTCACGGGTGCCTTTAAGTGCCACATGTTCAGTCCGTGTCAACCTGCACAATCCCCCATCGCTGTTCATAATTCAATGCTCTCTTTAAATTCTACAAGCCTGTCCCATTTCCCTTTTTACAATAAAAAAAAACGAGGACAAATTTCCTCGTTTTTTAGCCACCATTCGCGGACTTCCAACCAAAATATTGCATAAAGGCCGCCTCAGCGACTTTACCAGCCGTTCCTCCACCGTGTCCCCCAAATTCCACAACCCCTGCAAACGCAATCTGGGGATGATCATAAGGGGCAAATGCTACGAACACTCCGTTGTATACTTCCCCAGAGATGGTATCTTTAGACCCAATCTGGGCGGTTCCTGTTTTACCTCCCCCCGTGAATTCCGGCAAATCTTGGGACATAAAATTGGCTGTCCCTTCTCCTGACGTTACAGCGGACATTCCCTTTTTGACCGTTTCTAGGTCATCCGGAGAAATTGACACTGTGTTTACCACCTTGGGTTGAGTTTGCTGAACCACCTTCCCGGTGATAGGATCTAAGAGTTTATCGACCACATATGGACGAAAATGCTTCCCGCCATTCACCATGGTAGAGACGTAATTCGCTAATTGCAAGGGGGTGTAGGTGTTATACCCTTGCCCGATGGCATTGTTGTAACTATCAAAGACTTTCCAGTCAACATTTTGACTGACCATTTGCTTATACCAAACGTCCACTTGCTTAATCTCGGAGTCTTTTGCCGTTTGAAGCTTCTGCTTGGCCTTCGCATCCGTGGCCTGCGCAAGTTTCGGTGCGTAATCACTTTCAATCGTTGCCAGCTTTTTATCGCGTGACGCGCTATAAGTAGGGCCAAAATAGGATTTCTTCCATTCAGCCGAAGGTGCGATACCTTCTGATTCTCCAGGCAAATCAACACCAGTGTAAACGCCTAACCCGAATTCATGGGCGATCTGGGCTATCGTTTCAGGATTGGAATCAAAAACTCGGCGTCCCATTACTTCAAAGTAAATGTCTGAGGATAAGGCTAGCCCCCGATAAAGATTGATCCCCCCCCTGAAATAGTTCCCTCCCCATTCCGGGAAACCTTGTTGCTGAGAGGCGAGATTTCCTAGAGAAGATATGACGTCGTCAACCCGTTCCTCTGGCGTGGTCACTTTTTCTTTCAAGGATGCCATTGCGGTCACCATTTTAAAGACTGATCCTGGTGGATACAATCCTGACAACGCCCGGTTAAGTGAAGCCGCTTCCGAGGCAAGTTTAGGATCTTGAGGCCAATACTTATCTCGTATCGCGACCGTAATATTACCGGTCAATTCGTTGGGATTCATCCCTGGACGAGAGGCCATTGCCAGAATCTTGCCCGTATTGACATCCATCACCACAGCAGCAGCTGACTTGGCATTCGGATTCGTGTTTTTCTGAACGTCCAGAATGACTTCATCCAGTTTATCTTCAACGACCTTTTGTAAGTCTGCGTCAATCGTCAGCTGAACCGTCTTACCCGCTTGAGGTGCTTGAACCACTTGTTTACTAACAGGACGGGCGTTATTATCCACTTCAACTTGTTGAACTCCTTCTTTACCCCGTAACCAGAAGTCGAAGGATTTTTCAACCCCCATCTTACCGACCATATCTCCCTGCGCGTACTCAAAACCCGCCTTTTGCGCATCAGGATTCTGGTTAAACTGAGCAATCTCCTTAGGCCCAATCTCCTGAACATACCCCAGAAGCTGACCAACCAACGTGTTCTGAGGATAGGACCGCAGTGGGATCGCGTCCACACTCACACCCGGAAGCTCATCCTGATGCTCGGCAATCACAGCTTGGAGATTTTTAGGGACGTTATCAAGGATCGTAACAGGACGATAGCGTTCCCACTGATGATTTTGGATATTGACCAAAATATCTTCCGTAATCGAATCAACCGATTGATTGGGATTAGGCCAGTCCTGTTTAATGAAACCCGCTAATTTCCGAACAACCTCTTTCCAATCACTGCTTTTAGACTGTTGCAAATCCATCCAGTCTAAGTTAAGAACGAACTCAGGCACACTCGTCACAAGAAGTTTACCGTTTCGATCCACAACATCCCCCCTAGTAGGAGGAACCTTAACAAGCTTCATAACATTTCCCTTAGCCATGGCAGTATAATAAGAACCCTGAGCAATCTGTAAATGCCAGAGGTTAAACCCCAGAATCGAAAAAACGAGAACCACGAAAATGCTTAGTCCCGCGATTCGATAAACATAAGGTTTTCGTTCTCTATCATCCATATCTGCTAACCTCCTGTCCCTTCGTAGTTCGATATTCGATATTCGTGGTTCATGATTCATGGTTAGAATTGTGAATCCGATTCCGCAAATCGAAGAATGAATCAAACTATGGGCCTTTGTAACGAAGAACAAGCGAACTTCGTTGCCTTAAAGTCTTGTGCAAAGCATAAGACAATGCCACTCCATAAAAAACAACTGAAAACCGACCCACTTCCACCTATAGCGCTTTTGCATCAAAGATGCAACAGCAACACTCCCCCAGCGCCTTTGCGTCAAAGACGCCAATAGCCTAACCCGTTCTAACTCCCGTCGACCCAAGCCTGGAGGAAGTTTCTTAGCTTAGAGAGCACTTTAGCGGAATCGCGTCAATGAGCGCTGACGCCACGGCGTGAAGAAACGCAACGGTTCACATGCAGAACAGCCCAGAGGTTTTGCGTTTTAGCCGCGGCGTCAAGCGAATAGCGATGCAGCGTGTGCGAACGGGCTAAGAAACTGACGACCTCTATCGCTCATATCTCGGCCGATAACGCAAATAGCCGTGAAGGAATGACCTGTGAATGAACGGGTAGGTCACCGGAACTAGAACCGCATTATACAAAGAGACCCCTATCACCAAACGAGTGATATCCCCAAAAGACCATTGGAGCCCCGCCCCTAGGCTCAAAAAAGCTACAAGAATCTGTCCTATTGCGGTTACGAGAAAAACCAAAAAGGTGGTTAAAAGAAAATTTTCTCGATACCAGCGTTCCGCGAGCCAATAGCTCACAAAAGCAACAACCGCCAAAGTAAGCGTATACATACCAATGTAGCGCCCCAAATATAAATCTTCTAATAGACCCGCACCCAGTCCCCAAATCACACCGGAGGGCGACCTGTGATGCACGGCTATATAGATCGTCAAAAGCATAAGTAAATCCGGCTTAATCCCCGCCCAAGCCCAAAAGTGGAAAAGTGTTCCCGGTAAAATCAAGCTCAAGAGAAACATAATCGCAATCAAAACATATCGCATGATTATTTACCTACCGTTTTAACAATATAAGCCTCTTCTAAAGCTTCAAAATCGACTAATGGATCAATATAAGCCGTTTTGAGTAAGCCAGAAGGATCAAGTTGGATATCCTTGATTTTTCCGATCGGGACATCTTGGGGGTAAACCCCACCGAGACCTGACGTCAGCACTAGGTCTCCTGCATTAATATTATCATCTCGCCGGAAGAGCATTTGCAAATTCCCCTCGGGAGTCAGTCGAGAACCTCGTTTATAAGTCCCCTGTACAATACCAAAGGTTGCATTACCCGTACTACCGCGCACCAGAGCACTTACTTGTCCTTCTCCGTCAAGGACCATCAAAACTTCCGAGGTCGTCGGCGAGACCGAAACAATCTTCCCCACAAGCCCCAAATCGCCGATCACCGGGTCATTTGCCACAACTCCATCTTTGCTTCCTCGGTTTAGAGTCAAGGTTCGATACCAGGTAGTGGGGTTACGATTAATAACCGTTGCCCCTACTTTTTCAAACTTATCAAGCGTCGGGCTACGAAACTGCCCCTGATCAAGTTCTGTATAACGCATACCAGCCAAAACTTGTTCTTTCAGCTTAATATTATCCCCTGTTAACTGATCGACTTGTTTATGAAGTGCTTCGTTTTGGAGCTGCACCGCCCGAAAGTTCCACAAAACCTTCGTATTATCACGAATCCCATTTCCCAACTGGAGAATGGGTTTTTCTAACGGTCCTAAAGCGCGTTGTAAAACTCCCCCCACTGGGTTGATGAAATGGCTACCCATTCCCGTTAACCGTATACTAATAAGTACCCCTAACAACAGAAAGAAAACGAGAACCGCAATTCCCGTTACATTTACTCTTTTCCCCACCATAATTCCTCCCCGCTATTCTTAACTCTTTTGCGAGGCGGCAATTTTACGAAGGATATCTGCATTTTCCAGAACCTTCCCCGTACCTATAACGACACAGGACAGTGGGTCCTCAGCCAAGTGCACCGCAATACCCGTTTCATCCGAAATCAGATGATCAAGATTGCGAAGTAAGGATCCGCCACCTGCCATCATAATGCCGCGATCCATTATATCGGATGACAATTCCGGTGGAGTTTTTTCTAGACATGATTTCACCGCATCGACAATGGCCATAACCGGTTCTTGCAGGGCCTCTTGAATTTCCTCTGCAGTTACTTCAATCGTTTTCGGAAGTCCCGTTAGCAAATCCCGTCCACGCACCGTATATGAACCAGGTTCAAACTTGTACGCATATCCGATTTCAAACTTCAACGATTCAGCCGTACGATACCCGACCATTAAATTATAGCGTCGTTTAATATGCGCGACGATAGCATCATCCATTTCATCACCGGCTACTCGAATAGAACGACTTGTCACGATCCCACCCAAGGAAATAACGGCCACTTCCGTCGTTCCTCCCCCGATGTCTACGATCATGTTTCCAGTTGGCTCACTGACCGGAAGGCCCGCGCCAATAGCAGCTGCCATTGGCTCCTCCAAAATAATCGGGTCTTTCGCACCGGCTGCCATCGCCGCTTCTTTAACCGCCCGTTCCTCAACAGGGGTCACGCCTGAAGGTACACAGATAACCACACGTGGGCGTACAAAGGGATGTTCTGTTCCGAGTGCACGACCAATAAAATATTTCAACATTTTTTGAGTAACGTTGAAATCAGAAATAACTCCATCTTTCAGAGGACGTATAGCCACAATATTACTAGGCGTTCTGCCGATCATTTCTTTGGCTTTGTCACCGACGGCTAGGGGAACTTTAGTTGAAATATCCATTGCCACCACGGAGGGTTCTCGTACGACAATTCCTTTTCCCTTAACATGAACCAATGTATTCGCCGTTCCTAAATCTATTCCTAAATCCCTGCTAAAAAAGTTAAACATGGTTTTCTAAAACTCCTTCCAGCTTTCATATTAGTATACCCTATGATTTCGTAATCTACCAAATCTAATCGAAATCTAATTATAGAACTCCACGTTCCTTTAAGCTGATAAATCGATTATCACCAATAATGACGTGATCAAGTACCTCAATCCCGAGAATCTTCCCTCCGTCTGCCAAGCGACGGGTTACTTCAATATCTTCTTGACTAGGGGTAGGATCTCCACTGGGATGATTGTGCAATAAAATAATAGCGTTTGAATTGCGCCGTATTGCTTCTTTAAAACACTCGCGGGGGTGGACCAAGGATGAATTGAGCGAACCAATCGAGACTGGGCTAATTCCCAGAACATGATTTTTCGTTGAAAGAGACACAACACGGAAATGCTCGCGATCAAGGTACCGCATTTCTTCCATCACGATATGCGCCACATCCTGAGGGGAATTGACCACAGGTCTTGAAATCGGGTCAACAGAAACTGACCGACGTCCCAATTCCAAGGCAGCCTTTACCTCAGCGGATTTTGCTTTTCCTAGGCCATGTATTTGCGCTAACTCATGGACCGTTAGCTTTCCTAATCCCGATAATCCGCCAACCTCTGCCAAAATGCGTTCCGCCAGGGTCAAAACGTTCTCTCCTTTGATACCAGTACGGAGTAAAATCGCCAAAATCTCGCGGTTAGATAACGCTTCGGGGCCAACTTGACAAAGTCGTTCACGGGGTAGAAGTTCTTCCGGTAAATCTTTCAAACGCCGATAATCCATCATCCACCTCGCGTGAAGCGATATTTGTCTGCTCAATCCCCCACGCCCTAAGTTGTTCCGAGAGATATTCCATCGGTAAGCCAATGACATTTGTCAAGGATCCTTGAATGGACATGACAAACTTCCCCGCTTCCCCCTGAATTCCATAGGCCCCGGCCTTGTCCATAGGTTCCCCACTAGCCACGTAAGCCTTGATTTCCTCCGTTGAAAGTCGACGAAAATGAACCACAGTTTCTACCACATCTGCGACGAGTTTTCCTGATCCGGAAATCAACGCCACTCCTGTTAAAACAACATGTGTTCTATCACTTAGCCTATTTAGCATTTCTTCCGCTTCCGCTGGTGTTGCCGGTTTACCTAAAATGTGATTATCCAAAACTACCATTGTATCAGAGCCTAACACAACATCCAGCGTGTCCCCACCCAGTTCCAGCCAATGGGTTAATCCCGCTTCGGCTTTGCGTACAGCTAACGATTTGACCCCAGTTTTGGGCAACATCCCTTCCGGCAATTCTTCTGAAACAGAAGCTTTAACAAGTTCGAAGTCATAGCCCCCCTCGTGTAGCAGCATGGCTCTCCGAGGAGATGCAGAAGCAAGAATAAGCATTTTACCACTTCCTTGACAATAAATATCCTCCAAGTGCTCCCAAAATTGTCGCAATGGTAATGCTCATACGAAAACCAAAGGAAAGTGAGAAGAAAAAGAAATCCAAATAAGTATGGGAGGGTACATCGATGACGGCCGGCCGTAAAAACGGTGCAAAAATACCGTATTTTTCTAAGCCAAATCCAACTAAAGTCCCCAGGGCAGCGCCAATCAGAATAAGCAATACAGTTCTTCCCGTCCCCGAGGAATTTCGTCCCACCGCCATAGTTCATTCCCCTTCCCTCTATAAGTAGCTTAGCCAAAGCCTAAATCTCCTGACCGTGACTTCGTTTAAGTTTAGCATCTTCCCCTTTACTACGCAAGTTCGACACACTTCATCTTTTCTTTGAAAAAACGCGAAAAACAGCCTCTCTCAGTTCTAAGAGAAAAGCTGTTTGTTGGTTCTATCACACGGTCCGACGCCTTTGCGTGAGACGTAGCAAAACTCGATTATTATTAAGTCCGAGACATCGTGTTTTCACTCATGGTTGTCGAATTTATTCCGCCGGCCATGCGACAACGACGACGATGCAGGGCGAGCCAGGCATCCCGACCGCTTGCATCAAGGCGTTTAAGTCTCTAGTTTGGCGCGACAATCGTTGTGGTCGAGGACATGTCTCGCGAACCCTCTTTTGCAGTCCCTCTCCAAATAGTCCAAGTGATAGCATCGAGTAAAGCCTGGGCACTGGCCTTCAAGATATTTTTGGATACCCCTATAGTCCCCCAAACTTCTTGCTCCAGACGGGTATCGATAATTACCCGCACAATGGCTTCCGTACCACGTGCTCCGTCTAGAACCCTCACTTTGTAATCCACCAGTTCGCTTTTTCCCAGTATAGGGAAGAAACTAATAAGGGCCTGCCGCAATGCCGTATCCAGAGCATTCACTGGGCCATTTCCCTCCGAAGCAATCTGCACCGTATCTTCACCCACTTTAACCTTGACTACGGCGACAGAATCAAGTTCTCCTCTCAAAGGGTCGCTCCAGACATGATAATCCAAGACTTCAAAGGGTGGCGTGGTGAAATCTCCAAGTATCCTTAGAAGTAATAAATCGAGGCTCCCTTCAGCAGCTTCGAATTGGAACCCACTATGTTCCAACGCTTTGATCTCCACCATAGCTTTCTCAACTCGTGGATCTTCTTTAAGGATTTCCGGTTCAAAGCGCCTTAAACGTTCCAATATATTTGCTTTCCCTGCTTGATCTGAAATTAAAATACGTCGCTCATTCCCTACCCCGGCAGGGTCCATATGCTCAAACGTTCGTTGGTTCTTCAGAATCGCATCCACATGCATTCCCGCTTTGTGCGCAAAGGCACTCCGGCCCACATAAGGCTGCTTCTCATCGAACGGCGCGTTAGAAAGCTCTGCAACAAACCGAGAAAAGGAGGTGATCCTTGACAAAGCATCCTCAGAAACCACTTCAAACATCCCTTTAAGTTGTAATAATGGAATGAGCGTACTTAAATTAGCATTGCCACACCGTTCTCCAAAGCCATTCCATGTCCCCTGAATTTGAGTTACACCCGCTTCCACCGCGGCGAGGGAATTGGCAACAGCAAGTCCACCGTCATTGTGGACATGAACTCCAAGGTCTTGAGGCGCGAATTCCTGAATTACCGCTCTCACACCTTGGGTTATTTCTGAGGGCAAGCTTCCTCCGTTCGTATCACATAAAATGGTCACAGCCGCCCCGGCGTCAATAGCCGTAGAAATACATTTTAGAGCATAGTCCGGATTCTCCTTGAATCCATCAAAATAATGTTCGGCATCAAAGAAAACTTGACGTCCTTGGCTCACTAAAAAGGAAACAGACTCTCGAATTAAGCGGAGGTTTTCCTCTAAGGTCGTCCGCAAAACATCCCTAACGTGCAGATCCCAAGCCTTCCCAAAAATAGTAATCGTCTCAGCCCCAGAGGCTAAAAGTTTTAACAAAATATCACTATTCTCCGGAGCCTCCTGCACTTTGCAAGTACTCCCAAAAGCGGCTATATGCACCAAAGGAAGGTCCAACTCACGCAACTGCTGGAAGAACTCCTCATCCCGTGGATTTGCCCCTGGCCAACCCGCCTCCACATAAAGACTCCCCATCTCCCCTATCCGTTTCACATAACTGATTTTATCTCGTGTTGAAAAATGAATCCCTTCCCCCTGAGCTCCATCTCGCAACGTAGTATCGTAAACCGTAATTTTCTTCTTCCCCTTGTGCTGATCCATCCTTCTCCCCCTCTTCTTCAACAGAGCCTACGATTATGAAACTGCGGCCGCTTAGTCGTTACCTATGCCATCCGAAACTTCTATTTTCTAACTTGTATAAAAAAAGACCCGTCGCGAGTTCCAAAGAACTTGCCACGGGGCTTTTTTCCCACACGGTGTAGTTGGCACCATCCAACCTGTATCGCTCGGTCCAGACCCTCGCGGCGGAACCCTAGACACACTTCTTATAGCGCTATTATACGACAGATACCTATTGATGTACAACAGTATCAATCAATACTTTAAAGACACTTCAAGTGCATACGGACACTTGCTCCCCCAAAGAAGGAAGCAAAAGAACCGCTACACATTTCGACAGAGGTGTTAAAACACAAACGGGATTTATTCATGGATTGTCTAATATCGCGATACCAAGGAGCGTGGCACATGCAGAACAACCAAGAGGTTTCTCCAGCGCCTTTGCGTTGAAAGACGCAAACAGTTGTCCCATCGTCCCAAGTCAGTCGAAGGTTACCCCAGCGCTTTTGCGTCAAAAACGCAAACAGTCCCCACGCCCTTCCCCGCGTCGTTCCAAACCCCGTCGACCCAAGCCCAGAGGAAGTTTCTTAGCTTAGAGAAGCACTTTAGCGGAATCGCGTCAATGAGCGCAGGCGATTAATCGTTAAGAAACGCAACGGTTGACATGCAGAACATCCAAGAGGTTTTGCGTTTTAGATTAATCGTCAAGCGAATAGCGATGCAGCGTGTGCGAACGGGCTAAGACACTGACTCCCCTCTAAAACCGTTGCGCCCCCACATTAAAGGTCAACACTTCAAGGTTAACCGCCAGATCAACATTACGAAGCTCGATCTCCGGTGGGACATTTAATACCACTGGTGCGAAGTTCAAGATAGCTTGCACTCCAGCTCTAATCAATTTATCGACGATTTCTTGTGCGGCATTCGAAGGCACTGCCACGATACCAATTTGCGTACGGTTTTGTTTCACGACTTCTTCTAATTGATCTATGGGCTGTATCTCTACATTACCGATCGTTGTTCCTACTTTATTAGGATCTGCGTCAAAGACACTTGTAATAATGAAACCGCGTTCCCGAAATCCTTTATACGAACTTAAGGCCAAGCCTAGGTTTCCTGCTCCGACCAAAGTGACACTCCAATCCACGCTCAAACCGAGAATCTTTAAAATATGTTGGCGGAGGTCTTTAACATTATACCCCACACCCCTTGTCCCAAACTCTCCAAAATAGGCCAAATCTTTTCTGACCTGTGCTGGACTAACGCCAACTCCATCAGCGATATCCCCCGAGGAGGTGGTAATAATTCCTTTTCGATCGACATCAGTTAGGTGACGTGAATATACTGATAGTCGAATAATTGTCGCCTCCGGAATTTTTAGCGTTTTCAATGAAGCACCCTCATTTCTTAGGAATTTGCAAAAATTGTTAAAGTTAATTATATCACTATCTAGGAAAAACGCAATTTATATTTGTCATAATTTTCTGATTTGCGAGACATCCATAATCTTCTCTCTCTATTATTTACCAGAAAGCCGATTTATAACCCTTTGAGACTCAAAAAACAGAGACAATCCCAAAGCTTTCTGCTCATCAGGCACAGTTTTTTCTCGAACAAGGTTATACAATTGGTGGAGTTTTTCCAATTCCTTGGGCGGATAATCCCCCGCCTGAGTATCCCAGATCTCTTTTTCTTTAGCCAGAGTATCACTGGTCAACCCCTTTTGGAGTACAGTATTGGCATTTTGCAACAGTTTCACTGCTAGTTGCGAACCATTTCCGGCGACACGAAATGTCCGTTCCGGAAACACGATCTGTTTAGGAACGTTAGGAATTCCCTTTTCAGCAAGAGATTGCCGCACCCCTTGTAACTCGCCCGAAGAATACCCCAAGCCTACGCCAACCGCCCAGGGATTAGAGCTGGTCACTTCAGCATTAAATCCCAACACGGCAAGCTGCTCTTTTCTCAATTGCGCATTACCTTCGCTTTGAAAGACACCAACCTGGCAGGTCCAGAACGTCACTCCAGGGAGGCTCAACACGTTGACTGCGGAGGTATTACTCCCTGTGCTGTGGTTTTGCGCTCTGTCAGCTATCACGCCACTCGATTGACCAACAAGTTCTAAATAGACTTTACCGATTCCCCAGGTCAGCAGACCCAAGGCTAGCATTCCCAGGATCAAGACAATGACGATTCGAATTCGTTCTGTAGCTTTCATACCCCATTCCCCTTTCGTGTCATTCGGACAACCTTTCTATCGAAAGATATGAAGGCGGGGAAGGAAATAGACTTTGAAATACGAAAAGACCTTGGATCCTCTATCCAAGGCCCCCGTAATATAATAACCCTATAAAAGGAGTTTAGACAATACGGTGTATAAAAGTGCGGCAAGAAGAGACGTTGTAGGAATCGTCACAACCCAGGCGACGAGCATCTGTTGAGCTACACCCCAGCGCACAGCGGAAACCCGCTTGGCACTTCCGACCCCCATGATTGACCCCGAAACGACATGTGTGGTGGAAACGGGAAGATGGAGACCTGGGAATACGGTCGCTGACCAAATAACGATCGAAGACGTTAAATCTGCAGCGAACCCGTTTATGGGCTCGAGTTTAAAGATTTTGCCACCCATGGTATGGATGATCTTCCACCCTCCTGCAGCCGTTCCCAACGACATGGCTAACGCGCAGGCAAGTTTTACCCATAGTGGAGGGGTAAGCATCGCTTGGGATTGTAGTCCAGCTGCGATGAGGGCCATAGTGATAATCCCCATTGATTTCTGAGCGTCATTAGATCCATGGTTAAAGGCTAGCAATCCCGCAGAGATTATTTGCATTTTCTTAAAGCCGTGATTGACACGTGACGGTGATGATTTACCAAAAACAAAGGACAAGATCTTCATAATAATGAAGCCCAGGATCATTCCCAAAATCGGAGAAAAAATCAAGGCAGCAAGGATTTTCCCTAACCCCTGCCACTTTAACACGGAAAATCCAGCACTAGCAACGGCAGCTCCGGCCATACCACCAATAATAGCATGGGACGAACTACTTGGAATTCCTACATACCAAGTAATGAGGTTCCAAGCAATTGCGCTGAGCAAAGCAGCAATGACAACCTCTTGTGTCGCAATTTTTGGTGGAATAATGTCTTTCGCAATGGTTTGAGCAACCCCAGTGCTATAGAGAGCACCAATAAGATTCAATGCGGCGGCTAAAACGACAGCCCTTTTTGGAGATAGGGCCCGTGTTGAGACACTCGTGGCAATGGCATTGGCTGTATCATGAAAACCATTGATGTAGTCAAAAGCCAAAGCAAGGAACACAACAACGACTAACATTGCGCCTAAATTAGTCATATTTCAAGACCACGCTTTTGAGAAGATCTGCAATGGATTCACAATGATCTAAGGTCGTTTCAATGTGTTCCAGAATCTCTTTCCATTTAATGATCTCAATAGGGTCTTTCTCATGTTCAAACAAACGGGCCACTTCTTGACGGTAGAGCTTGTCCCCAGCACTTTCCAAGTGATAGATTTCTTCGGTCGCAGCCTGTATCACGGATTTTTTAAAATGAATGTTTCCTAAACAAGCGAATGCAGCCTTAATTTGCTCTGCTGCCAGGCCCACTAGATGGACAAGTTCTTGTGTTCCTAAGGATGGCTTACCTGTTCGGTACATATGCATACGTTCAACAGTACCTTCGGCAAAATCAACGATATCGTCGAGGACTTGGGCTAGTTTATAGATATCTTCGCGGTCCAAGGGGGTAATGAACGTGGAATTCAGTCTCTCCAAGATTTGAGTGGTGACATTGTCAGCTTCATGTTCGAACCGATGCATTTGGGCAGCATCTTCAGCTGAAACAGAGTCTTGCTGCATAATCCCTTGGAGCCTATCAAGTGATTTAGAAATGATTTCGGTGCTTTGGGCGAAAAGTTGATAAAATTTATCTTCTTTTTGTAACAAGCCAAACATAACATAACCTCCAACCAAAATTTCCTATATCAGATGGAACATGCAAAGGAAACCTAACTCGCAACCCTTCGACAAAAAGTACGAATATTAGATTCCGTGTGACTCCATTCCACGAAGTATTATATCAAATCTCAAAAAACTTGTGTTAAGTTAATGTTAAGTTTTTTACAACTCGTTAACAATCATGAAGGTTTTAATTCCTTAATTAAGGCCTGACGAGCATCTGCCAACATATAGATTGAACCTGTGACACAAAGCATGTCATTTTCTCCGAGACGGTTAAGCGCAAAAATAACCGCTTCCTTAGGGTCTTCAATGCATGAAACCGACCGCCCATGCTGTTCAGCCAAGCTCGCTAATGCTCTCCAGTCCCCGGCACGCGGTGAATTTGGACGGGTGATAATGATTTCGTCCGCCATTGGTACTAACATATTCACTACTTTTTCCCGTTCCTTGTCTGCCAGCATCCCTAAGCAAAGTATGAGCCGATTACGTGTATAAAGTGGCAGAGCCTGCGCTAAGGCCTGCGCTCCGTCCACATTATGTGCCCCATCTAGAAGGACTTTGGGGTTTAGAGAAATTAGTTCTAAACGTCCAGGCCACTCTACTTCCCTCACTCCAGCATATATAGCTTCTCTGGGGATGGCGACTCCATATTCACTTTGTAAAATTTCGCAAACCGTCACCGCTGTGGCAGCGTTGCGGAGTTGGTGGAATCCGACCAAACTAAGGCGCAACTTTGTGAAGGTCGAGTGTAACCCTACAAGGTCAAATTCCTGTTCCAACTCACCGCTCCACTTACTTTCCCAGCGAACATCTTCCCCTACCAACCAAAGTGGGACATCCATGGCTTTGGCTTGCTCACGTAATACGTGAATAACGTCTGGATTTTCAGAGGCTGTCACGACAAATGATCGGGGTTTAATAATTCCTGCTTTCACTTTGGCGATCGAGACCACATCGGAACCCAAATAATCCATGTGGTCCATCGCAACATTCGTTATGACAGAGATTAGAGGGGAAACCACATTCGTCGAGTCGATGGCCCCACCTAACCCGACTTCGATTAGGGCAAAATCCACGTTTTCCTCAGCGAAATAAAGTAATGCAAGCGCGGTACTCACTTCAAATTCGGTAGGATGCTCAAAGCCTTCTGCAACCATCTCTTCCAAATGCGGACGTACACACGCGATCTCTCGAATGACCTTTTCCTTTGGAATCATCTGGCCATTTATGGTCATACGTTCGCGATAATCATGTAAATGAGGGGACGTAAAGACCCCCACCTTGTATCCAGCTTTCCGCAAAATACTTGCAATCATGACCGTTGTAGAACCCTTGCCATTTGTACCACCCACATGTACCACTCGTAGCTTTCGTTCTGGATTTTCTAATCGTTTCAAAAGTTCTTGAATGCGCTCTAGACCAAAATTCATACCAAAGGTTGTCATATTGACGAGATATTGCAAGCTCTCTTCATAGTCTCTTTCCAGATCTTTTCCAGACATCTCGCTTCTCCCCCTTTTTAGTCTATGAGTTTTGCTTTAGCTCTCTCACACGATCCTCCAAAGCTGTTTTGCGCGATAAAATCCCCTCAAGTCGTTCCCGTTCCTTGGCCACGACGGCTGCTGGTGCTTTACTTGTGAATCCTGGGTTATTCAGTTTAACGTCTAGGCTCTGAATCTCCTGGGTCGCAATCGAAATTTCTTTCTCTAAACGGACGATTTCCTTATCTAGATCCATGAGTCCTTTTAATGGGAGATAAATCTCTACGCCTTCCAGAACGGCACTGGCCGCTTGAGAAGGTTTTTCAGCGATCGATTCAAACAATTCTAAGCTTGCCCCTCCGGCCAATTTCAGGATGTCTGGCTTTCCAGTCTCGAGCACTGTTCGTTGAACCTCATCTGGGGCCAGGATCATGATTTCTACTTTTTGCCCAGGTGATACTTTCATCTCTGCCCGAATATTGCGGATCGCTTTAATGGCTTCCATGAGTAGCGTCATATTTTTCTCAGCCAGGCTATCCTTGTATGCGGGCACTTCCGGCCACGGTTGCAGCATAATGCTTTCACCTTGTACAGGAAGGTTATGCCATATTTCTTCTGTCAGGAAAGGCATATAGGGGTGCAAAAGCCGTAAGGTTCCTTCTAGAACTTCTAGCAACACGGATTGAGAGGTATGGCGTGCTAGCACATCTTCCTTGTTATAAAGACGTGGTTTAGTGAGCTCAATATACCAATCACAGAATTCATTCCAGATAAACTCATAAAGCAATCGACCAGCTTCCCCTAGATCAAAGCCTTCTAACGCTTCCGTCGCCTTCTCCACTGTAGCTGCATAACGGCTGAGAATCCAGCGATCAGCTAAGGCAAGTTCCCCACGCGGCCCTTCCTCGTAATCTTCTAAATTCAAAAGCACATAACGAGAAGCATTCCAAATCTTATTCGAGAAATTTCGGGTTGCTTCGAGACGTTCTGGGTGAAAACGAAGGTCATTTCCTGGCGTATTGCCTGTGATGAGCATGAAACGCAAAGTGTCTGCTCCGTACTGTTCAATCACTTCAATCGGATCTACACCGTTGCCCAGGGATTTACTCATCTTCCGCCCTTGAGCATCCAGCACCAGGCCGTGAATCATGACTTTAGGAAACGGTACTTCCTGCATAAACTCCATCGCCGTGAAAATCATGCGGGCAACCCAGAAGAATATAATATCCCTTCCCGTTACCAACACAGATGTCGGATAAAACTGTTCTAGTTCGGGCGTTTTTTCTGGCCACCCCATCGTTGAAAAAGGCCAAAGTCCCGACGAAAACCAGGTATCCAAGACATCCGGATCTTGCTTTAAGCGAGTAGATTCGCAGGTTGGACAGCTCGACGGATCGTCACCAGTACAGATCTCCTGACCACAATCCTCGCAATACCAGACCGGAATGCGATGACCCCACCACAGCTGCCGTGAAATACACCAGTCCCGGATGTTTTCCATCCAGCCCAAATAGATCTTATCAAATCGATCTGGGACAAATTCCAAACGCCCATCGCGAACAACGTCAATAGCCGGCTCTGCCAAAGGCGCCATTTTCACAAACCATTGCTTACTCACCATTGGTTCAATAACGCTGGAGCAACGATAGCATTCCCCAACAGCATGGGAATGGGGGGCAATTTTAACAAGCGCCCCTTCAGCTTTCAAATCTTCCACGACCGCTTTACGAGCCACGAAACGATCCATTCCTAGATATTTACCTGCATTTTCATTCATCTTGGCTTCTTTGTCTAAGACGACAATCTGTTGCAAATGATGGCGTAGCCCTATTTCAAAATCGTTTGGGTCATGTGCCGGGGTGATCTTCACCGCACCAGTCCCGAATTCTCGGTCGACATAGTCATCCGCGATGATCGGAATTTCTCGCCCTGTTAAGGGAAGAATCAACGTTTTCCCGATTAAATGCGTATAACGTTCATCATCCGGATGAACTGCCACAGCCGTATCTCCGAGCATGGTCTCTGGTCGAGTGGTTGCTACAACCAAAGCCTCTTCACTATCTTTGACAGGGTAGCGCAGATGATACAAATTCCCTTCGCGATCAGCATGTTCTACTTCAATATCCGAAATAGTGGTATGACATTTCGGGCACCAATTAACAATATAATTTCCCCGATAAATGAGCCCTTTATTATATAAAGTGACAAACGCTTCTCGAACTGCTTTAGAACACCCTTCATCCATGGTAAATCGCTCACGTTCCCAATCACAAGAAGCACCTAAACGGCGTAACTGCTGCGTAATTCGTCCACCATACTGTGCCTTCCAATCCCAGACCCGTTCTAAGAACTTCTCTCGCCCCAGTTCGTTGCGATTCGTTCCTTCCTTTGCCAGCTGTTCCTCAACTTTAGCCTGAGTTGCAATTCCAGCGTGATCTGTCCCTGGCACCCAAAGCGTGTTAAATCCCTGCATCCGCTTAAAGCGCGTCAGGATATCCTGAATCGTACTGTCCATCGCATGCCCAAGGTGTAGAGCACCCGTAACATTCGGCGGGGGCATTACAATACTAAACGCCGGCTTCTCAGTTTGCACTTCCTCATGAAAAAAGCCGTTTTCCTCCCAATACTGGTACCATTTCCCCTCCACCAGACTCGGATCATACGTTTTTGCCATTTCTACTTTTTCTGTTTTCTCAAGTTTCTCTGTCATATAATTTCTAACTCCTTTTATCTTAACTAAAAAAAGCCTCCATCCTTGGTAAAGGACGAAAAGCTTCCGTGGTACCACCTTTATTCTGAGAACTATTACGTTTCTCAGCACTTATCATTTGCTAACGGGTTTCTCCGTCAGAGAGTACTTCGTTCCCCTCTGCCCCTCCTGTGCGACCTTAGAGCCTTCCGAAAAGACCTCTCAGCTATGGTCTCTCTCTCTGAACGGTTCATGAACCCTTTTCCTCACATTCTTCGGGTTTGATTCGAATATTTTATTTAATACATTATACTCGGCACGATAAATATTGTCAAAAGAGTGCGAATGGATCGCTTAGTCCTGCCGAGTATAAGCACGTTTTACGCCGGTTACCTGTGCTGTCCATTCGTCTACAGCCACTAAATCGTTGGGGCCAAGCTCAGACAAAGCCGTTTTTCCCATGGCCCGCACTCCCTCTTCCATCTCCATGGTCATCGACTTAAAGACATTGACCACACTCTTGCTCGCTAAACTAATATCTAACTGTTTTTTATACGGTGAATCGTACCAGACTAATTGTGTTAACGGTTCCCAGGGTAGTATTTTGTGCACTTGTCGATGAACTAGGGCAAACAGAGGGACTGTTCCCAAATAGATCGCGTCCGCTCCCAGTGCTATGGCTTTTAAGCATTCCCCAGGTGTAGCATATCCTCCTGCGACCACTAAACTCACTTCTTTACGAGCACCCTGCTCGCGCAAAAAACGTTCCGCTCGAACTAAGGCCAGCAAACTAGGGATTCCCAAATCATCGCAGATCATAGGAGATGCGCCAGACGCCCCACCTTGAGCCCCGTCGATGACTATAACATCGAAGTCCGCCTCTAAACATACTGCCAAGTCCCTTTCTATACCCCCCGTGGCCATAATTTTAATCGCAATCGGTTTCCCGGCCGCTTCGACACGCAAATCTGAAACATACTTAGACCAATCCCAAGGAGAATTAATTCCCGGAATGACCGCTGCAGTTACGACAGATTCCACCGGAGAAATACCCATTAGTTTTTGCGCTTTTCCTTTCACTGAATTAGGTTCTAAAGTAAAGGGTCCCATCCTCGCCCCCTGTCCCATCTGTACTTCAATCATGTCCGCAGCAGCAATCCCTTGGGGGCTATGTCCCCAAGGGGTGCGGCTAATTTGCCAGATAAACTTCCCGGCCTCCTCCCGTTCCTCTTGCAAAAAGGGACCCTCTCCAGAATTCGTAGCTGTCCCAAGTTGCTTTGCCGCTTTAGCTAAAGCTTTTTTTGCCTCTTCACTGAGGCCAACTCCGAAGCCCATGCCGGAAATTATTAAGGGAATATCGATTTGAAGGGGCTTTTTGGCTTTGGCCCCAAGGGTTACCTTCATATCGACTTGAACATCTGCTTCCTTGGGAAGGCGTGCCATTTGGGCAGGTACAAACATCAGAGTATCGTAATGGGGAAGAGGTTTTGCTGATCCTAATGGCCGCTGGATTAGCTTTCCTTCTTCAGCCCGTAGTCCGATTTCGAGGATTGTTTGTACCGACGTACGACGCACCGCACTCCAAAGTTCCATTAGGTTCTCATGGTATTTGTCTTGAAGTAGCCTTTCTATTACCAAGCCAAAGAGGCGTTGCACAAGAGTCCGAAACAATCGTTTGCCCACGAAAAAGAATACACAAGCTATTATTACTCCAGCAATGAGTGCCCCCAAGGCTGAAAGAGCTACCACGAGCAGCGCTGTCTGTAACAACAAGGTCAATCCTCCATCTTCTTATAACGCAATTGTCTTTTCACATTTAATATGCGTAGTCTATGCTGCTTGACAAATAATATACAAAGAGGACCACCATTTCTTTAAGTCACACAAGTCCCCCTTGACAAGGTTGCCCGCTTTACATATTCTTGGCTGGTACTTTATTTGACAGTATTGGGGGGAAGAACATGCGGACGAGTAAACCCTTTTTTAGTTTGCAAACCATCATGACTTTGCTTGTTTGCAGTGTAGTAGCTCTATCCCTAGCGGTAACCGACATCTTAATTAATCAGAAAATTGCTGATAACACTCAGAAAAATCTGGCAGACAAAGCGACGACTATTGCCCGCATTGTTGCCCACTCCCCTCTTGTAATTGAAGCCCTCAATGGGCAACGAGCTGAAACGGAAATTCAGCCCTTTGCGAATGAAATACGAAAGATCACTGATGTCGAGTTTGTTGTTGTCATGGATATGAAGGGGATAAGAAAGTCTCATCCAGATATCAACAAAGTAGGACAGCCCTTTGTAGGAGGAGACGAAGGGGCTGCTCTAAATGGGCACGAATACGTTTCCAATGCCAAAGGAACTCTGGGAATGTCCTTACGTGCATTTACTCCTATAGTTACTCCCACAGGTAACCAGGTGGGAGCCGTAGCCGTTGGGATCTTGCTTAACAATGTAAATCAGGCTGTCGCCCAGAGTCGGTTGATTATTTATATATGTGTTGGCTTCGGATTACTGGTAGGAGTTATTGGTGCCTTATTTTTAGCCCGAAAAATAAAGAACATAATGTTTGGATTAGAACCTAAAGAGATTGCCAAAATGCTCGAAGAACGCAGTGTCATGCTACAATCCGTAAGAGAGGGCATTTTAGCAATTGACGCAGATTCCCGTATTACACTCGCAAATGCTGCGGCTCTTCGGTTATTTAATCAGGCAGGAATTTTAGGTGACCCGGTTGGAAAAAAAATAGCGGACTGTGTACCTAATACACTTATGAATATTGTGCTGGAAACAGGGAGTGCGAAATTAGATCAGGAACTCGATCTATTTGGAATAACGCTCGTAACAAACATCATTCCGCTCTGCGTAAAGGGTAAAAGTGTTGGAGCAATTGCCACTTTCCGAGATAAAACTGAAATAAAACAAATGGCTGAAGAATTAACGGGTGTGCTTCTCTATGCTGAGGCCTTGCGCGCACAAGCCCATGAATTTATGAATAAACTGCAGGTTATTCTCGGTATGGTCCATATGAAATATTATGACCAGCTTTCCACATACATCAGCAGAATCGCCCACCAGCATCAAAGCAACGTCGGTTTTATCACAAGACATATTAAAGATCCTGTATTGGCAGGCTTTATTCTGGGGAAAATGAGTTATGCCCGAGAGGTTGGCGCAGAATTAGTACTCTTCGAAGAATGCTTTTTGCCAGCTCCAGCAGACCCGGAAGTGATTCATGAAATAGTTACCGTGATTGGGAATTTGGTCGATAATGCGCTAGAAGCCGTGGTTTATTGCCCACTTAAACGAATTAACGTTAATTTTTCTTACGAAGATGATGTTTTAAGCCTTGTAGTAAGGGACACCGGGCCAGGTATTAACGATGAACTAAAAAGCCAAATCTTTATCAAAGGCTATTCTACCAAGGGCCCTAAAAGGGGCGTAGGACTATACTTAGTAAAGCGTAGTCTGGATAGACTGAATGGGAAAATCGAGATACTTTCAGAAGAAGGTCATGGAACTCAGTTCAAGGTGTCTTTACCTTATAAGAGCAAGGATGAGATAGAATGATTAAGGTCTTAATCGTAGAAGATGATCCTATGGTCGCCGAATTTAATCGGCGTTATCTCGAGCAAGTCGGGGGCTTTGAGTTAATAGCAGTCGCCCCTTCGGTTGCTGACGCCTTGCACATATTAGATCGTCAAGAAATCAACTTGATCTTACTTGATATCTTCATGCCAGGTATGAATGGATTTGATTTATTAGCACAGGTTCGAAAGCTGGGCCAAGGGGTCGATGTTATTGTCGTATCCGCTGCTTGTGATAGTCAAAGTATCAAAAAAGCTTTACGCTATGGGGCCGTGGATTATTTAATTAAACCGTTTGAATTTGAGCGTTTCAAAACGGCTTTATCTGCGTACCGAGAATGGGCAAGTATGACGAAGGATCAAGAAAGGCTAAGCCAGGCAGAATTGGATATACGGCTTCTTCATCAGAACTCAGTTACTGTGCCTAGTGAATTGCCTAAAGGGCTGACTCGAAACACCCTGAAGACTGTCTGGGAAAACATACAAGCAATGAAGGGGAACTCATTTTCGACAGAAGAAATGGCCAGCCGTGTAGGAGTTTCGCGGGTGTCGATGCGCAAATACCTAAGCTTTCTTACGGATATTGGAGTGATAGACATGGAAGTTATCTACGGTTCAATTGGTCGACCGGTCTATCAACACCGTTGCATAAAGCCTGATAGTAATTTAATGAAGCCGTATTTATAAACGATCCGAGTAAAGGTGGAGTAACCGATCAACGGAAATGATCCGTCAAAAAGCCTTTTGCACTCGAAATACTTTCTTTAGTTACAAAACAGTTAACAAAATTAATTAAACTGTTAAAATTATCTGAAAAAATTTAATATAAAGAAGCAAATTAATTCAGGAGGTGCTTCTATGAGTTTGGCTATGAAAAAGGAAGTCCCAAATCCCAGTCCCAAATTCTCTGAGATCAAGGAAATCCCACCTTCCAGTTTTTTCTCTAAAATTACTAGCTATAAAGTCGGGGTTGTTCCCTTGCCTCTCTATCTGGTCTTAGCGGCGGTCATATTTATGGCATCAATGTATGGTAAACTCCCTGCAGATATGATCGGTGGTTTTGCTGTCATCATTGTTATGGGTGTCCTTCTCGGGGATATCGGACTTAAAGTTCCCATTTTAAAAGAAATTGGTGGCCCTGCCATTATGTCGATTATGGTTCCATCGATTATGGTCTTTTACAATTTAATTAATCCTTCAGCATTAAAGTCAATAACAGCCGTCATGAAAACATCCAATTTTCTCTATCTGTATATTTCCGTCTTAGTCGTCGGCAGTATCCTTGGCATGAATCGGAAAGTTCTCGTTCAAGGTTTTCTGCGCATGTTCGTACCTCTCATTGTTGGAACAGCTGCCGCTATTTCAGCCGGATTGTTGGTCGGCACTCTGTTTGGCTACACCATCCACCACACATTTTTCTATATCATTATTCCTATTATGGGCGGGGGAATTGGGGAAGGTATACTTCCACTCTCTATTGGTTATTCAGGTATTTTAAAAATACCCCAAGAAGCTCTTGTCGGCCAACTTATTCCGGCGGCGGTTATTGGTAATATTGTCGCAATTATTTGCGCTGGATTACTAAAGCGTTTAGGAGAGAAGAAACCTGAACTTACCGGCAACGGTGTCTTGGTCAAAACGGGCGATGACTTAGGCTTGTTAGATGCCAAAGGCATTGATAAACCAATTGACTTTCCCCTTATGGGAGCGGGACTCCTCATTGCTTGTACCTTTTTCGTCTTCGGTAACTTAGCGAGCCCATTCATCGGAATTCCGGGCGCTATTATCATGATTTTCACCGCTGCTATCATAAAGTATCTAAATATCATGCCTGCTAGAATGGAACAGGGTTCCTTTCATCTATACAAATTTGTATCTTCAAGCCTCACCTGGCCTCTGATGGTCGGTTTGGGCGTGCTGTACACCCCTTTGAAAGATGTCGTTGCCACAGTGACTCTTGGATACCTTGTAGTTGTTGCCTCAGTTGTTTTAGCCATGATCTCTTCCGGTTATTTTATCGGTCGCTTCATGAATATGTATCCCGTCGAATCCGCTCTGGTCACAGGGTGCCACAGTGGTCTAGGTGGAACAGGAGATGTCGCCATCTTGTCTGCTTCAAATCGGATGGAATTGATGCCTTTTGCCCAGATCTCCACCCGGATTGGCGGCGCCTCAATGATTGTCATTGCCACCATATTATTAAAGCTCTGGCATTAGGGGACTTGTACTTTGAGTTAAATTTTCTTCATAATAAAAAAGAGCTGTCTTAAAATAATGTCAAATGACATTCATAAAGACAGCTCTTTTCACTTTCTACTCCCCTATGCTTGACCCCATTTTCCATGGAAAACTATCTCTGTCATTGCTTTTCTTGGACGCGGGCGTCGTTCCTCTGCAGCATATCCTAAGGGCGTCATGGCTACTACACGTACATCCTCAGGAACATTTAGCGCTTTCCTTGCTTTCTCTTCTGTAAACAGGCCCTGCCAGCAAGTCCCTAACCCTTGTTGGGTGGCAGCCAACAACAAATGCTCCATTGCGAGTCCTGCATCAAGCATCATAAAGTCCTTGCCTTCCCATACTTCAGATTCCTTAGGTACAGCACAGAGCACAACGACGATCGGGGCTCCTGTTAAGGCCTTCCGCCCAGGATTGCTCTCCTCCATACAATCTGCCAATGCTTGCCGTCCAGTTGCATCTTCAACAACTATGAAACGCCAACACTGCATGTTCTTCCAGGATGGCGCCAACCGAGCCGATTCCAAGATATACTCTAATTTCTCCCGTTCAACTGGCTTATCCTGATAGGTTCGTAAACTTCGCCGGGTCTGAACTACTTCAAGGAAATCCAAGCTAATCCCTCCTCTAATTCTCTTGTACTACGTACAACGTCCTTAACTTTAAACTAAGTTTATTCTCTAAGGTTCCCCAAATTTCCTGCTTTCATTAACGACCTATGCCCTCAAATGCTTTGCTACAACAACCCTCTGAATCTGATTTGTACCCTCGTAAATTTGCGTGATCTTAGCATCTCGCATATAACGTTCAACCTTATACTCCTTACAGTAACCATACCCACCAAAAATTTGCACCGCATCCGCTGTAACCTTAACAGCTGTATCGCTGGCAAACATTTTAGCCATCGAAGCTTCCTTAGCATAAGGGAGTCCGGCCATCCTCTTGGAGGCTGCCTGATAAACGAGCAGTTTTGCTGCTTCGATCTGAGTTGCCATATCCGCAAGCATGAATTGAATCCCTTGGAAGTTGCCGATGGGTTGTTTAAACTGTACCCGTTCTTGAGAATAGGCGAGTGCTGCCTCGAATGCTGCTTCAGCGATTCCCAAGGCCTGGGCACCGATCCCGATCCGACCGCCATCAAGCAGAGACATCGCAACCTTGAATCCTTGCCCTTCTCCACCCAAAATGTTTTCTGCAGGGACCATGGCATCTTCAAAAATTAATTCACACGTTGCCGAGCCATTTAAGCCCATTTTCTCTTCCTTTTTCCCGATTTTGAATCCTGGTGTGTCCTTATCTACTAGGAAAGAAGTAACCCCATGGGACCCTTTAGAACGATCTGTGGATGCCATGACTAAATATACTTCAGCATAACCTGCATTTGTGATAAAACGTTTTGTCCCATTCAAGATGTAGTGATCCCCTTGACGAACCGCGGTTGTCTGCAAGCTGGATGCGTCCGAACCAGCGTTAGCCTCTGTCAAAGCAAATGCCCCAATGAATTGCCCACTGGCAAGCTTCGGTAAGTACTTCTTCTTTTGTTCATCTGTCCCGAAATAGAGAATTGGGAAACTCCCTACCGACGTATGGACCGCTAAAATCACAGCGGTAGAGGCGCATCCTTTGGCAATTTCTTCGATAGCCAAAATATAAGATAAGAAATCCGCGCCAGCGCCACCGTATTCCTCTGGTAGGGGAATTCCCATGAGTCCGAGTTCACCCATTTTACGGATAGTTTTCAAAGGAAACTCGTGGGTTTCATCTGTGATCACTGCTTGCGGAACAACTTCCTCCTGGACAAAATCGCGCACCATCTTTTGCATCATCAATTGGTCCTCGTTAAGTTGAAAATCCATCTTTCTCCACCCCTTCTATTCTCTACTTCATTCTTTATTACCTAAACTTTATTTCCTACGCTTTTCTTTACAATTCCTAGTTTCCGATCCTCTTTTCTTAAACCCCGTACACCTCAAGCATGATCGCATCTCCTTGGGCTGCGCCACTACAGATCGCTGCGATCCCAATTCCGCCGCCACGGCGACGCAATTCGTAAATCAAGGTCATAATGACTCTTGCCCCACTGGCCCCTATGGGATGGCCTAATGCGATGGCCCCTCCATTGACATTGACTTTATCGGGATCCCAATTAGCAATTTTTTGACTTGTTAAGGCCACTGCCGCAAACGCTTCATTTGCTTCAATTAAGTCGATATCTCCGATCGTCATCCCTTTTTGCTTTAGGAGTTTATTAATTGCCAGTCCAGGAGTGGCAGCAATATATGCCGCTTCTTGCCCAACACTAGCGTGCCCAAGTATCGTGGCCAATGGCTTTTTACCCATTTCACGGGCTTTTTCCTCACTCATGAGAACCATAGCACCAGCCCCATCATTGACACCAGGTGCGTTTCCAGCTGTGACTGTTCCGTCTTTTACAAAAATCGGAGGTAACGCAGCTAGCTTTGCCAAAGTAGAATCCCGACGAGGGCCTTCATCCACAGCAAACCAGAGAGATTCCCCTTTTCTTTGCGGGATTTCCACTGGAGCGATCTCTTCAACGAACTTACCCTCCTCAATGGCCTTAGAGGCTAATTGTTGGGATCTAAGTGCAAAGGCATCCTGCTCTTCACGTGAAACACCATATTCTTTAGCCACGGTAGAACCATGAACGGCCATATGAACATTATGGAAAGCACACCACAAACCGTCATTGACCATTAAATCGATAATGCTGTCATTTCCCATCCGATAACCAAATCGAGCCTTCTTTAGGGCAAACGGCGCATTGGACATACTCTCCATTCCGCCCGCAATAATAACGTCCGCATCTCCAGCACGGATAATGGTTTCTCCCAAGGTCACAGCACGCATCCCAGAAGCACATACTTTATTAATCGTCTCGGAGGTGACTTCCACTGGGAGTCCGGCTTTGATACTCGCTTGACGCGAGGGGACCTGTCCTGCTCCAGCCTGGATAACCATCCCCATGAGAACATTATCGACGATGCCTCCGGGAAGATCTGCACGTTTAAGCGCTTCCCGAATCACATGTGCCCCAAGATCAACAGCGGGAATATCCTTAAGACCTCCGCCCATCGTACCAAAAGGAGTCCTAGCAGCACTGACAATAACTACTCTAGACAAATTGATCTTTCCTCCTCTTACTTTTTGATGTCTCCGTCTTCCCCTTTTACTATTCTATTCCGCATGACCGGAATCCTTCTTGCAAATCAAAATTTTCTAACTATTCCGTTAAATATGTGCTTGGGCCCACGACATCATGAGGTGAGGTGTTGTAACGTGAAGTTCCCCTATTCCTCCCACCAAGGTCTCTTATTAACTACGACGTCACTCCTAACCAAACCAGTTTCCCTCATTCCGCACTGTTCAGGGTAATTAGTTTGGCTATTCCTAAATTCGTCATACCTGCTTTCGTTATAACCCGATCCTTCAGATTTCACGTTTTCATCTTCCCTATCCCAAGACCACTCGACATCTGGTTCCTTTGCGGATGTTATCTTCGCTTCACTAATCTCCTGAAACTCGCTCTCCGAGTTTTTAATCCATTGAGAACTGGGTGTATTTCTTTTCTTTTGGAGATCTTCCTCTGTATCCCAATCAAACTCACTGCTGGCAAGATCATCAGAGCCATAGCCAGCATAAGAAGGTGTAGAATATGAACTTTTTCTTCCTTGCCAGGCGCCCGCGACAGCCCCTTTCCCTCCACCTGCCCCAACCGCACCAGCGACCAAACCGATCATTGCACCTTCAGCAAGTATTTGAATAAAACCCCACCCTCGGATTGGGAGAAATAATGCTAGCAAAAGCGTCCCCACTATAACATAACCTGCTCCAGCAGCCCCCCCCATGAACCATATCCCACTTTCTTTTGCCGTGCGATACCCACCTACCGAGCAACTTGCAAAAAGCCCGATATCTAAAAGTAGAGAGACGCTCAGTCCCCCAAGACCCATGGCACCCCATACAATTCCAGCAAAAAGAGTTAAGACTGTGATAAGTAAGGCTGTTGTAATTCCTCTCAAAACGTATGAACCCACTCTTAAGACCTCCTCTTTCCAAATATCGATTCATCGAATGCCAAAAATCTAGCGTTTAAACTTTACTCCATCATACGCAGAACTCGTCCAATAAATTCCGTTCTTATCCCATTATTACCCATTACCACGTCTCCTTCTTCGGGAATATAGTGTACTATGCCGCACGAAAAGGAGGAGTCCCTATGGATTATGCACGTTATGTTGTGCAACCAGGCGACACGATTTATAAAATCGCTAAAGCCTACAACTTCACAATGGCAGAAATCATTCACCTCAATCATTTGAAGCACCCTGATCGCATTTATGCTGGTCAAGTACTATTGCTACCTGTCCTTGAAACACACGAACCTACTCCTGATCAGATTCCCGAACCAAACTATACATATGCCATGTGGCTATTTGAGGCGTATGCAGGTGCGGATTCGGAATTAACAGCCATCACAACCTACCTTTATCAAGCTGTACTCCTGGATCGGCCAGAGTTTGATGCCTTGTTAAGGCCGATTGCTTATGACGAAATGCAACATCTAGAAAAATTAGCCCTTGCCTTACGTCATCTTGGTGTAGACCCCAGATATGGTTCATTCAAGAACGGCCACTGGATCGATTGGCGATCACGGTTTATCGACTATACGAGCGAACTTTGCTCACTTCTTGATGTAAACATTGAAGACGAGGCCAAAGCCCATCATGAATATCTAGAACTTGCTCAGAAAATACCCATTCCAGAAATCCAATGTATTCTGACAGAAATAGCTGCTGATGAAGAACGCCACTATCACCTATTCTGTCAAGCGAAACAACAATATTGTAGTGAATGTTCCGGTCCACCCCTACCGCCATGTTCCCCGCCACCCATCTATACCCCGATAGAAACTCCGGAAATCCCGCCCAACTTGCCTGGACCCCATGATGGCGGAAGAGGGTAACAACTTTTTCTTTTCAGTTGACATAGGTTCCGTTATACTAGAGACTAACGTAATCCACTGTGCCACAATCTCTGTTAACACTCAGAAAGGCCGTTGCGTATCATTACGCTACGGCCTTTCTCAATATCTAAAAGAGGAGTGTCTGGATTGAATCTGAACAAAAGCAAATGGGCTGATCTTTCCTTACTTTTGGTAACCTTAGTTTGGGGTTCCACCTTTGTCATCGTCAAATGGGCAATCGAGGATCTTCCCCCATTTCCATTTCTTGCAATTCGCTTTGCCTTCGCGTTTATTAGCTTATTGCCTTTTCTCTGGTTCCAACGTATGCACATCTCTGAAGGAGCCCTAATTCAAGGAGTATCCTTGGGGGTCTTTCTCTTTTCTGGGTACGCCTTTCAAACGGTCGGATTGCAATATACGACTGCCTCTAACGCTGGTTTTATAACCGGTCTCTCCGTCGTCTTTGTCCCAGCCCTAGTTACCATTACGACACGAAAGCTTCCACGTCCGGGCCTAGTTCTCGGCATTACGAGCGCTTTAATAGGCTTAGCATTTCTCTCCCTGGGTGACCGTTTTCAACTCAACAAAGGGGATATAATGGTGCTCCTCTGTGCCTTAAGCTTTGCCTTACATATCTTTTTAGTCGGGCGTTATGCTCCTCATACTAATGCTACAGTGTTGGCCGCTGTCCAAATCCTTACGGTGAGCGTTTTGAGCGGGATTTTCTCCCTACTGGTACCTCAGCCTGCTCTGCATTTTAGCTCGACAGCCTGGATTGCCTTGCTAGTCACTGCCATTCCTGCGACCTCGCTTGCTTTCTTTGTACAAACAAAAATGCAACAATTCACAACCTCGACCCATACAGCCCTCATTTTTTCCATGGAACCCGTTTTCTCAGCCATCTCTGCCTTTTTCCTTGCCGGAGAAATCTTAACCCATAAAGGGCTGTTTGGCGCTGGATTGGTCTTGGGAGGTATGCTCATTGCCGAGTTTACTGGATCGGAAAACGAAAAACTGTCAGAATAAACAGAAGGTAAAAAACTCCTCCGATCAGAAGATCGGTAGGGAAAATCACACCTTTTCGTCGGAGAGAACTATAAGGAATCATTGCGGCTCCCAAGGCAAGAAATGCACTCCATAGTGCCAAAGTGTCTAACTTCCAAGGCGTAATAACAATCCCGATCGCCGGAATCACAGAGCTTTGAAACACCATAGCTCCCGTCAAATTCCCCATTGCTAAGGTGTCTTTACCACGACGGATCCAAAGGACACTATTAAACTTTTCCGGTAATTCCGTAGCAATCGGTGTAATGATCAAGGCGAGCACAAAAACAGGAATTCCGACAGACACCGCGATAGGCTCCACAGCATCCACAAAACCGCTCGCCCCAAACACAATCGCCATGAGAGCCAACGAGATCTGTAGTAGAATCATTATCATTGAGGGGTTAGGCGTTCGTCTTGCCATATAGAGCGGAGCTAACTTTTCGTGTGTGCACCCATCTTTACAGTCACGCAATGTTTGATACACATAAACCCCATAAGCCGCGACTAATACTAACGACGCTCCATTTTTAAGCGTTTGATTGGGCAAAAAAGAGGCTAGAATGGCCATAGAATAAACAATGAGGAAAAACTTCAGATCACGTTTTACGACCACAGGATCTAAAAGAAGGGGACGATTCTTCCGACGGAACAAAAGTACAGAAAGCCCTGTGACAAAGAAAGCAAGTGTCGCCAGCATAAACGGCGCACCCAAAATAGCTCCAATCCCGATATCCGACCCTTCCGTGCCGTTACCCCCACTCAAAAAGGCCATAATCGGAACCATAGTCTCTGGCAAAGCCGTTCCAACTGCCGCCAAGATACTTCCAACAGCTCCAGCCCCAAGTTTGAGCCTTTGCCCTAGCCACTCAATTCCATTAGTAAATGCTTCTGCTCCGATCAAGATAATACCTAAACTCACAATAAGTAACCCTATATCTTTCAAACATCCCTCTCCCTTCTTCTTGCCCAGATACCGAGGGTTCCTGATTATCATCACTCACTCTAAATATACGAGAGTGAGATTTTTTTATGTATCAGAACAAGAGGAACGCCGTAATTTGGAGACGGAAAAGGGGACAGTCCTTGCTTGCATGTTCGATGCAAGCCAAGAACTGTCCCCTTTCTCGATTACAAGACGGTGCACGTGAAATATGCCGTCCACCCAAATGGTCCATCCCCCGTCCGTCCTCCGTCTCCCCGACCCAAGCCAGGGACGCAGTGTGACACAGCGCGACGTCTTTACGTCAGCAGCCCAGCAAACTTCCGTTCAAGCGAACCGACCTCACTTTCACGTAGACGGTGCACATTAAATGTGCCGTCCACCCAAATGGTCCATCCCCCGTCCGTCCTCCGTCTCCCCAACCCAAGCCAGGGACGCAGTGTGACACAGCGCGACGTCTTTACGTAAGCAGCCCAGCAAACTTCCGTTCAAGCGACCGACCCCACTTGCATACAGACGGTGCACATTAAATGTGCCGTCCACCCAAATGGTCCATCCCCCGTCCGTCCTCCGTCTCCCCGACCCAAGCCAGGGACGCAGTGTGATACAGCGCGACGTCTTTACGTAAGCAGCCTAGCAAACTTCCGTTCAAGCGACCGACCCCAGCCACGGGGCAGTGCACAGGACGTGCACTGCCGCCAATGCGCCAAGGACGGCGCTTTTGGCGGGAACCCCGCTCCTCAAAGCCAGTCGCTTGAACGGTTAGTTTGCTCTGCGTCGTAAGCACCGAGCGCTATGTCACGCAAGTCCCCCGAGTCCCCCGAGTCCCAGAATCTCTTCGATCGCCTCATTTAATTCTTCTCCACCCGCCCCTGACATTGCGGAAAAGGGAAGGATCAATGACACGTCAGGGATATCTAACGCCTTGGCAATAACGTTCAAATGCTTATGCCACTGACCACGCGCTATTTTGTCTACCTTCGTTGCCACAACCATAGTCGGAACCTGCATTTCGCGGAGCCACTGCTGCATTTCAATGTCTTCTACACTCGGAGCATGACGAATATCCACAATTTGAATCACCGCACGCAATGACTCACGCTTTTTAAGATAATTCTCCATCATAGGACCCCATTGTGCATTCACCGTCTTGGCGACCTTAGCATAGCCATAACCTGGCAAATCAACAAGAAACCAAGCATCATTGACACCGTAAAAATTCAAAGTCTGTGTTTTACCCGGGGTATTTCCAGTTCGTGCAAGATTACGTCGCCCTAAAAATTTATTAATCAATGAGGACTTCCCTACATTAGACCGTCCTGCCATTGCAATCTCTGGCAACCCTCCGACAGGATACTGGTCATATTTAACTGCTGAGGCGACATATTCAGCTTTCCTAATAATTATCAAGGCTATACCGTCCTTTCATGGGAGAAAGTGTCTTAGCCCGTTCGCACTCGCTCCATCGCTATTCGCTTGACGCTAAAGCTAAAACACAAAACCTCTGGGTTGTTCTGCATGTCAACCGTTGTGTTTCTTAACGCCTTATCGTCTGCGCTCATTGACGCGATTCCGCTCACCGTGCTCTCTAAGCTAAGAAACTTTCTCTGGGCTTGGGTCAACGGGATTTGAAACGACGTTAAGGTTGTTTACGTCGTTGCCGTAAAAGCGCTTTGCGTGCTTTTTAGCGAGGAAGATGATTTTCTTTTCATTCTAGAAAATGATGAGTGATTTTAGTGCAAAAATTGCTTGACCCGCAATTCGAAGTTTCTGTATAGAATACTGCTTAAAGTAAACAGATAGACAGATGCCCGGAATTAGGCATCTGTCAATTGCATTTTCGTTCATCTCATCCTAGAAGGACGTCCCTTTCGACACTGGACGTTCTTCCGGCCTGGGTTCGCTTGCCGGAATTCCTCCTTGGGTATAGATGGGATGTGCTGGAACTGGAATAGTTCCCGGGACCTCATCCGAATGAGCTAATGGTAAGAGGGCAAGGTTCAGTACTTCTTCAATTCGGCTTACAAAGTGAAATTCCATGACTTTGCGAACGTTTTCTGGTACATCTTCAAGATCCTTGCGGTTTTCTTCGGGGAGCAACACGACTTTAATTCCTGCTCGATGAGCTGCTAAGACCTTTTCCTTGACCCCACCGATAGGTAAAACGTTTCCACGTAAGGTTATTTCACCGGTCATAGCGAGGTCTGAACGGACTGAACGCTGGGCTATGGCAGAGGCCATGGCTGTGGCCATGGTGACTCCAGCTGAGGGTCCGTCTTTGGGAGTGGCACCTTCTGGGACGTGAATGTGAAGGTCTGTTCTATCATAGAAATCTTCTTCGATTCCCAGTTGAAGTGCATGCGCCCGGACAAAGGTCCAAGCCGCTTGGGCGGATTCCTTCATGACATCGCCTAATTGACCTGTTAGAGTCAACCTTCCTTTTCCTGGTAATGGAGTTACTTCAACTGTTAGGACTACTCCACCGACTTCTGTGAACGCGAGTCCCGTAACCGCCCCTATTTCAGGAGCCTTCGCTGCCACTTGGAAGTGATAACGTGGTGCACCCAACGCAGATTCTAAATCTTCGACTGTCAACGTATGCGGTTCCCATTCCTTTTTCACCCAACGGATAGCTATTTTACGACAGAGATTAGCCACTTGCCGCTCGAGATTCCGCACACCCGACTCTCTTGTATACCCCTGAACCAATTTAAGCATTATCTCATCGTCAAGAGTCAGAACTTCCTTTTTGAGCCCATGTGCTTCCATCTGCTTCGGTACGAGGTAGCGCTTAGCAATATTGACCTTTTCATCTTCTGTATACCCACTGAGAGTTATAACCTCCATCCGATCTAAAAGTGGACGGGGTATCGTGTGCAATGAGTTGGCAGTTAGAACAAAAAGTGTCTGAGATAAGTCAAAAGGTAGTTCCAAGTAATGATCTGTAAACGTACTGTTTTGTTCAGGGTCCAGCACTTCTAAGAGAGCAGAAGCGGGGTCCCCACGAAAATCCGAAGTCATCTTATCGATCTCATCTAGGAGGAACACAGAATTACGAGTCCCGGCCGTCCGAATCCCCTGAATGATTCGTCCTGGCAAAGCCCCAATATACGTGCGGCGGTGTCCCCGAATCTCTGCTTCATCACGTAACCCGCCCAAAGACATACGCACAAATTTTCGATCTAAGGCCCTAGAAATAGATTTAGCTAATGAGGTCTTTCCAACTCCTGGAGGCCCTACTAAGCAAAGAATGGGACTTTTCATTTTAGGCGTCAGTTTCCGGATCGCCAAAAACTCCAGAATCCGCTCCTTGATTTTCTCCAGCCCGTAATGATCTTCATTCAAGATAGCCTCGGCCTTTGCTAAATCAATTTTATCCTTGGACACTTTTGTCCAAGGAAGCACGAGAATCCAATCGAGATAAGTGCGCACAACGGTTCCTTCTGCTGAGGAAGGGGGCATTTTTTCTAGACGTTCAATTTCTTTGAGCGCTTTTTGTTCCACCTCTTTTGGACACTTAGCCTTGGCAACCTTTTCGCGGTATTCATCCGCCTCAACTTGACGCTCATCTTTGTCCCCAAGTTCTTTTTGGATCGCCTTCATCTGTTCGCGTAAATAGTATTCCTTTTGCGCTTTATCCATTTGCTTACGTACTCGTTGACCGATGCGGCGTTCTAATTCTAAAATTTCTATCTCGCGCATGATCAGTTCTGTTAAACTTTCCAAGCGTATGTTAACTGTTATGGCTTCAAGAATCGTTTGCTTATCAGGCACCTTAAGGCTAAGGTGTGAGGCCACAATATCTGCTAATTGACCGGGTTCCTCCACCGCTAAAACGGTTCCCAAGGTTTCTACTGGTACTCGTTTACTAAGTTTGGCATATTCCTCAAACTGATGCATCATACCTCTGATTAATGTTTCGATTTCTGGCGTACGAACTACCTTTTCCTCAGGTAATTCCTCGATACGTACCCTAAATAGCTTATCTACCTCTAAAAATTCGAGTACCCGTCCACGGGAAATCCCTTCAACCAAGACACGCATGGTGCCTCCTGGGAGTTTCAAAAGTTGCTTGATTTCTGCGACTGTACCCATTTCATACATATCATCTCGGGTAGGTGAATCAATTTCTGTCTCTTTTTGTGAAGCCAGAAGAATAATCCGGTCCCCAAGCATAGCCTCTTCAATCGCAGCCATGGAACGTTCCCTGCCTACATCCAAATGAATCACCATATACGGAAAAACTAGAATTCCGCGTAGCGGAAGTAAGGGTAATTCGCGTTCTTTGATCACTAATATCCCCCCCCAATTGAAAATTGCATTGTTCGTCAAAATAGCGACGTAATGAACCAGTAAAAAAAAGACACACTAGAGCTAGTGTGCCACACTTATCTTGAACTATTCTAACATGTTTTGCCTTGTTCAGGCAAATTAGCTACGACGTTGGTTACCACTTTATTGACAGCAAAATCCAATCGGCTCAAGACTTCCTCAAGTGGAGGTCTCATCTCAGTTTTCTCAAGTCTAACTTCGGAGGCAAATGCTCTATCTAAAACTTGTGCGAGCCCCTCCACTGGGATAATCTCAATCTGGTCCTTTAAGTCAGTAAAACGTTCCTGCCAGTTTTCCTTAGGGATTAGAACCCGCTTGCACCCGGATTGTTTTGCCGCTTCGATTTTAGCCGCTACGCCTCCAACGGGTTTTACATGCCCGTGAATGGAAAGCTCCCCAGTCATCGCTAGATAGTTGTCCACTTTTTGCTGTCGAATTGCCGAAATTGTTGCCGTCGCTATGGCAATTCCAGCAGATGGACCATCGACTGGCCCGCCACCCGGAAAGTTTACGTGAATATCATAATTTCGAGGTTCAATCCCCATTTGCCGTCTCAAGACGGTCAAAACATTTTCTACCGAACTACGGGCCATACTTTTTCGTCGAGTCTTCTTACCTTCGCCCCCTTGTTCCTCTTCCTCGACAATTCCAGTTACCAAAAGCACACCTGCACCCGGATTGACAGGGAGGGCGGTCACTTCTAACTCCAGAAGCATTCCCATATTGGGTCCGTAAACAGCAAGACCATTCACGACTCCAATGCCTGCTTCAGTCGGCACTTTTCTATCTGGACGAGGGGCATATTGTCCGGTTGCGATAACCCATTCCACAATTTCCACGTCGATCTCAGACAACTGGTCTGTCAAAGCCACTCCTGCGGCCAACTGAACCATATTGACAGCCTCACGCCCATTGGTAGCATACTGTTTTATGACCTCAATGGCTGCCACAGTGATAGGCATGTCCATTTTTTCTGCAGCAACTCGTGCAATTTGCGAGATTTCATCGGGGAGTAAACCTCGGAAATAAACCTCCATACACCTCGAGCGAATCGCTGGCGGAATTTGCTCTGGGCTGCGTGTGGTCGCTCCCACAAGGCGAAAATCCGCTGGTAGGCCATTTTGAAAAATATCATGAATATGTTGTGGAATATTAGGATCTTCTGAGCTATAATAGGCGCTTTCCAGAGTCACCTTTCGATCCTCTAATACTTTCAAAAGCTTATTAATCTGGATCGGATGAAGTTCTCCAATTTCATCGATAAATAGTATGCCACCATGCGCTTTGGTAACGGCCCCTTGTTTTGGCTGGGGGATTCCCGCTAACCCCATGGCTCCTGCCCCCTGGTAAATTGGATCGTGCACAGAACCGATTAGGGGATCGGCAATTCCTCGCTCATCAAAGCGAGCCGTCGCCCCATCGATTTCGGTAAAATGAGCTTTCTCTTTAAACGGTGATAGTGGATTTTTCTTGGCTTCTTCCAAGATTAAGCGAGCAGCTGCAGTTTTTCCGACACCAGGGCTTCCATAAATCAATACATGCTGGGGATTCGGACCACATAAAGCAGCTCTTAATGCTTTAATCCCTTCTTTTTGCCCGATAATTTCATCAAAATGAGTAGGACGAGTCCTTTCAGACAACGGGGTGGTCAAGACGATCTTTCGCATGGTTTGTAACTTTTCAAGTTCCTTGCGTGACTCTCTTTCAACCGAGACTTTATTTCCCTGTTGAGATTTGAGCATTCCCCAAAAATAAAGCCCGATGACAACGGCAAAAACCAACTGAACAACCATAACTATTCCGCTAAGTCCATTCATACACTTATTTCCTCCCTGTGATATCTCTTAGTTAGTATTACCACAAGGTGGAAATTAAAACCTTGGAAATAAGAAAGTAAAAAAATAACACCGGTGCAGCTATTACGGCTACTCCGGTGTCTCTGATTTTTAAGGAAACTTACTTCCGATGAAATTAAGCAGATTCTTCCTTCTTGCCTTTTTTGGGTTTATCTGCCACAACAAGAATTGGCTCTTCCTTCTTGGCCACCACGTCCTGGGTGATAACACACTTGGTGACATCAGTACGCGATGGTAAATCATACATCACATTAAGCGTAAGCTCTTCAACGATTGCCCTAAGACCCCGTGCCCCAGTATTCCGGCGAATTGCTTCAGTAGCTATTGAAGCGAGTGCTCCCTCTTTGAACTCTAAAGTTACACCATCGAGCTCCATTAGCTTTTGATACTGCTTAACCAAAGCATTCTTGGGTTCCGTCAAAATACGGACCAACGCTGCTTCGTCTAAAGCCTCAAGTGTTACAATCACGGGTAACCGTCCAACAAACTCCGGAATCAATCCGAACTTTTGTAGGTCTGATGGCAAAATCCCTTTTAGAACTTCACCGTTTTTCAGATCGGATTTGTTCTGGATATTGGCGCCAAAACCCATGGTTTTTTGCCCAGAACGATTTTGAATGATTTTTTCAATCCCGTCAAACGCTCCGCCGACAATAAACAAGATATTGGTGGTATCCAACTGAATAAATTCCTGGTGAGGATGTTTGCGTCCACCTTGCGGGGGCACACTAGCAACGGTTCCTTCAAGAATCTTCAGCAAAGCTTGCTGAACCCCTTCTCCTGATACATCACGGGTAATAGACGGATTTTCAGACTTACGAGCAATTTTATCGATCTCGTCGATATAAACAATACCCTTTTCCGCTTTTTCCACATCATAATCAGCCGCTTGGATTAATTTGAGAAGGATATTTTCTACATCCTCACCTACATAACCTGCTTCCGTGAGTGAAGTGGCATCCGCAATGGCAAAGGGAACATTAAGGACTTTAGCTAGAGTCGAGGCCAGCAAAGTCTTTCCTGAACCAGTAGGTCCCAGCATGATAATGTTCGATTTTTGCAATTCAACATCATCAATTTTCATGCCTAAGTTAATCCGTTTATAATGGTTGTATACTGCCACGGAAAGGGCCTTTTTCGCTTGTTCTTGACCAATAACATATTGATCAATAATCGCGCGGATCTCCTTCGGTTTAAGAATATCCCCAATTTCAACGCCCAAGTCATCCGTCAACTCTTCTTCGATGATCTCATTGCATAGTTCAATACACTCATCACAAATGTAAACGCCTGGACCTGCAACTAATTTCTTGACTTGTTCTTGGGTCTTGCCGCAAAATGAACACTTTAGTTGATTTTTGTCTTCGGTGTACTTTGCCATCCTCTCACCTCTATACCTCAGAATCTCCCTCAGGCCGTTGTCTTATGCGTTTTGCTCTACTAAAAAGTTGACCGTTTTATCACTGGTCAAGCTTTGTATATAGAACCCAAGCTCTCCACGAGCCATGAGGGCCTGTTTGAGCGTTTTTGCATCTTGCTTATAACGCTCACTAAGTTTTTGGATCTCTTCGTTTACTTCGTCTTCCGTGACCTCAATTCCTTCTGCTTTTCCAATTGCTTCTAAAACTAATTCTGTTTTGACGCTTTCCGCAGCTTGAGGCCGTAGACGTTCTAACATAACTTGCTCATTCGAGTTAGTAAACTGGTAATACTGTTCAAGGGTCATTCCTTGCTGAGTGAGATTACGGTTTAAGTCCTCTACCATTAATTTGACACGTTCAGTGAACATGACCTCGGGAATTTCGACGCTGGCATTGTCTACTACTTTAGTGATAACCGCTTTAAGGTGATCTGCTTTAACCTGTGATTCAACGGTCTTCATTAATTTATTCCGCAAGTCGGTTTTCAATTCATCGAGAGTTTCAAATTCACTGACATCTTTCGCAAATTCATCGTCTAGTGGCGACAATTCTTTGCGTTGGATTTTTTTAATGCTCGTTTTGAAGACAGCCGCTTTCCCTGCAAGCTCTGTACTATGATATTCATCTGGGAAGGTAACGTTGACATCAAGATCTTGTCCGACTTCAGCTCCGATTAAACCTTCTTCAAATCCAGGAATGAAGGTGCCTGAACCGATAACTAATTCATAACTTTCCGCTTTGCCACCTATGAAAGCGACTCCATCAGTAAATCCTTCGAAGTCGATGGTGACAGTATCATCGTTCTCAACCTTGCCGACTTCAAGCGTCACAAGGCGAGCGTGTTGTTGTTGCTTGCTTTTCAGCTCTTCCAGAACTTGCTCTTCCGAGACGCTTGCTGCGTCTTGTTCAATCTGAAGTCCTTTATAATCTCCCAATTCGACCTCAGGTTTAACTATGACTTTCGCTTTGAAAATAAGGTTTTTGCCTTCTTCGATTTGAACCAGATCCACTTCAGGACGATCTACTGGCTCAATTCCGCTTTCAACAACCGCTTCCGAATAAGCGGGTCCGATCAAATGATCCAACGCTTCATCATAAAGCGCTTCCTTGCCTAGATGAAGTTCAACCATACGGCGTGGCGCTTTACCTTTTCGAAACCCTGGAACATTTACTTTCTTAGCCAAGCTCTTTGCTGCTTGGTTCACCGCTACAACAAATTTTTCTGCTTCAACAGTTACTTCCAAAGCAACAACATTTTTTTCAACCTTTTCAACTGAGACTGACATATATTCTCCCCCTTAAAACGCTATTTACTCTATGTGCAAGGCAGCTGTGGGATACTTGGATAGTCTTACCGATTTTTTCAGACTACAAACCCCGCTTAAGCCAAATACATCTTAAGAAAATCCATGTCTATTCGACAAAAAAATCCTTAAATTTGCCTAAAGGGGGAACATTTCGTTCCCCCTCTTTTAGCCAACGTATCATTGACAACCTTCCAGGGTATCATCCATTAAATTTACTCACCAATTATAACAGACTTATTCACCGTAATCAAATAGTACTAACTTATCTCGACTAATCCATACCAACATCGGTTTATCCCCTAGGCGTTCATTTTTGCGCTCTTTTCCTAAAGGATGATAAATCCGCATAATCATTTTCTGCAGCCAAGCGATCCCCGAGCTCTTCCAGGTAACTGGTAAATCCTGAACGCTAAATCCAAAGCCTTTGACACCACGATGAAATAACGTTTGTGCTACAAAAACCTTAATGTCGTCATAAGTCGAGTTATCCGCCACATAGCGCGCCAGACCTGGTAGTGATTCACGTACTTGGCGCAAGGCTTTAAGCGCTATTTTCTGCGTATCCCGGCCCTTTGCTTGCAGTCGTATATTGTCAAAATGAATTTCTGCGACAAAATCCCCTTTTTCAGCCCATAGCTTACCATCCTCAGCATATATGTCGGGGCCCTCATAGATGTTTTTCTCTAAACGAAAAATATTTGTCGCATCAATTCGCTCAACGTGATGCCTCCTCGCGTAGTAATGTTCCCACTTTTCCCAGACGCGAAACATCAGTCTCTTCCTTATCTTCCAATCCGGAAAATTCAACGGAACCAGGGGAAGCTTAAGTTCCTTAACAATCCGTTCACATAACTTATCCAAGGCCACAATGGAATTCTCCCGAGCATCGAGGTCCCCGCCGCTGTCATGCAGGACGATGATCGTTCCCTCATTAGTTACCTTTAGAATTCTCTCTATGATCTCCTTCGGAGTACGCCGTGCGTCCCAATCATGCCCCTCGGCATTCCATAACACAGCTTTCATCTTGTTCCGTTTCAGCCACCACCACGTCATAAGATTAAAAGTTCCCCAGGGTGGACGCATCCACCTTATTTTGTTACCGGTGAGATGCTCGAGAATACGCACACTTTCCGTCCATTCTCTTAAAGTTTTCCAGGGAGAACTGAACCAAGCATATTGATGATGAAGCGAGTGTACTCCAATGAAATGCCCTTCATCTTGTATCCGCTGGATCAGATCCGGATAGTTTACTGCTTTTTCAGCCACCACAAAGAACGTGGCACAAACTTGATGCCTCTTCAAAATCTCAAGAACTCGTGGGGTAAATGCAGGATCAGGCCCATCATCGAAGGTTAGGGCTACACCCGGACCGAATTGACGTTTCCAGCTCCCAATTCCCAAGCGATGTAATAGCAAATCGGGAATAATGGTATATAAAGCCACGCCTCCTAGAATGCAAGAAAACAGCACATAGTTCCAGTTCATACTTCCCCTTCCCGTCTTCAAATATTTTCTTATATAGTCAAGCACTATTGCAAAGCGAGCACATTAGCGGAATTTGCGTCAACGAACGTAGACGATAAAGCGTGAAGCACGCCAATGGTTAACATTCAGAAATACCCAAAGGTTTTGGCACGATAGTCTCCAGTGGAGAGTATCGCCACGAGGCCAATCTTTCAAATTAAGCTGAAGGCCAAGTGGATCGTAGCTTTATAGTCAAGTGAGTAGCAAATGTAGCGTGTGCGAACGTGCAATAGTGCTTGACTTCCCTTACCCGATCCTTTGTGTGTTTCGACGCTTTTCGAGAAGCTGCAAGATACCCTCAACGGCTTGCTCAGCCGCCTGGCCCGGAACCGCTTTCGCAGCTGCCCGGCGCATACGCCCCAGTTGTTTCGGATTTTTCAACAGAGCGAAAATAATTTCTTCCAATTCTTCTTCACTTTTCGCAACTCGTCCTGCCCCAATACTTTCAAGATAGATTGCATTTTCCTCCTCCTGTCCAGGAATCGGTCTAAAAATAATCAAGGGGACCCGTTTTGTCAACGCTTCTGAAACCGTTAATCCCCCAGATTTCGTAATAATCATATCGGCAACGCTCATTAATTCTTCAACATTTTTTACATATCCAAAACGAACAAGAGGATTTTTACCTTCTTCAACCAACGGATCGAGAGATTTATAGAGTTTCTCATCTTGTCCACAAACAACGATACTTTGCACAGGGTAATCCGTATCCGTCAGAATTTTGCAGACCGATTTCGCCCCACCCAGGACGCCATAGGCCCCCCCCATGACCAGAACTGTCCGACGATCAATCTCCAGATTCAGCTTCTTCAATAGTTCTTGCCGATTCAACTTCCGTTCGAACTTAAGACTTACAGGAATTCCCGTGATCAGAATTGAGCTAGGATTAATCCCTCGAGCCACTAACCCTTCGTAGACACTTTTACACCCAACAATATAAAGATCAACCCCTGGATGAATCCATTGACTATGAACAGCATAGTCCGTCACAACTGTTACTAAAGGGACATTCAGAACACCTTTTAGCTTCTGTTGCGCCAGAACCCCTGCAACGGTTGGATAGGTACAAATCACGAGATCAGGTTCTAATGCCTGAGTTAATTTCACGAATTCGCGTCGCCCCAAACCATTCAGAAATCGTTGAAATGCAGAATCCGGGGGAATCTTCGACGTGCGGTAGTAAAACTTGCCCCACAGTCGCGGCGTATGCTTAATAAGTTCAATATAGGTATTTTTAATGACAGAGTTAAACGTCTTACTGAGAAACGCCCCAAAATCCAAATGCGTAATTTTAACATTCGGTTCCTTGACACGCAGCGCTTCCATAACAGCCTCTGCTGCTCGTACATGCCCTGCACCAAAGGTCGCCGAAAAAATTAGCACACTTAATTGTCGCACTAACGAACCCTCCCCATATAAAGTTCTTCCTTCGAAGATTTGCAATCTGTTTATCGACTATTATAACGTCAAATGGCTAATTAACCAAATTATGGCGAACAAGTATGAACTCTACGACGTTAAGGACTACGACGTGGTTTGTGGGATAACTCCCATTTGTTTGGGGCAAGATAACCTTCACGGAAAAAACTTAAGAATATAAAAAAGGAGAACGAAAATGATCATCGTTGTGATCAGGACCCTCATTCTTTACACGCTAGTTATCGTTGCCCTTCGAATGATGGGAAAAAGAGAAATTGGTCAATTGCAGCCTTTTGAGCTGGTTGTAATAATCATGATTTCCGAACTTGCTGCCATACCCAGTGAGAATGTCGGCATTCCACTCCTAAGCGGTATTATACCCATCCTGGTTCTCCTTCTCACAAATCTAACATTGGCTTGGATTTCTCTAAAAAGTGAGACCGCGAGGACAATTATCTGCGGAACCCCCAGTATCCTTATTGAACGAGGGAAAATCCTTGAAGAGGAATTGAGGAAGAACCGCTATAACCTCACTGATCTCCTCGAGGAACTTCGCATCAAAAATGTTCCTAACATTTCCGACGTCGAGTTTGCTGTTCTGGAAACCAACGGACAACTAAGTGTCTTTCCAAAATCACAGAAAAGGCCCACCATACCCGAAGATTTCCACATCACAACCAAGTACGAAGGGCTTCCTCTGACGATTATTATGGATGGTAAACTTAATAATAAGAACCTACAGGAAAGTGACAAAAACCTACCTTGGCTTAAAAACGAACTTGAAAAACTAGGGATTCATCAATTTGAGGATGTCTTCTTAGCCAGCCTTGATTCCAGTGGGACACTCTTCGCACAAGCCAAGCAACAGCGAAAAAAAGTGAGGTGAAACCCATTTGCGCACCATCCCGACCATTGTTACCATTATTATTTTATTATTAGGTGGTTCTTTGGCTTCATACCAGTACATTCAGTCGACATCCCAGACTTTGGCGTTACAGATCGAGACAGTCGAACAATCTATCTCCACCCATAAATGGGAAAACGCGCAAAAACAACTGAACATTGCCCAACCACGTTGGGACAAAACCAAAACCTTGTGGACTGTTCTGCTAGACCATCAAGAGATCGATGACATCGAAGTGAGCATGAAAAAGTTGGAGAAATACATTCAAGCCCAAGACGTTGCACTCTCCCTCGGAGAAGCTTCGGCCTTGAAACTTCTCATTGATCATATCTCTGATACAGAGAAGTTAACTCTGAGAAATATTTTTTAGTTAATCAAAGGTTTATATTTGAAAGGGCAGTCTCTAAGAAGGACTGCCCTTTCGATATCTATACTGAAACTTAGATCATTGATCAAAGTTGACCAATGAAAAGAGACATAGAGCAAGTTATTATACAAGACTAGATACTCAGAAGCGATGTGCGATGCTGGATAAACAGACTAAGATAAGCATTTACGAATAAGTATTCAACGATTTAAAGATTTTATTTAGTCTCTGATCATCAGGCATGGTATCTTATCCGGATCTGTTTGACATCTAACCCCAAAATGTATAGAATTCACTAATGTCAAAAGAATGATATTTGAGGTGATTTCGTGAAACTTTTTTCAATATTAGGTGGTAAAAAAACTAGTCAGGCTAATGTTAATACTACTGCTTACACTAAGGAATTCACATACCTTCCATCATACCACTGGGTACAATCAACCGAATACACTCCCTCAACCACAGAGGAAACACTCGCTAAAGCTAAATACCTTATCCACAATACAAAAGATACCCAGGTATACGAGGCTTATAAGGCTATCTTAATAAAAGATGGTTGGACAATTACCAAAGAAACAGCAGTTATTAATTTCTCAGCGAAAAAAGATACACATATAGCACATATTTCATTTTCAATTTCAGACAAAGATGTATTACTAACCGTTCAGTCAAAGTAAAAAGATCCGTTAACCCTCAGGAAGGGCTTCGACTTAAATCGAAGCCCTTCCTTCTCAATTTTGGTCTTTATCGTTCATGTGTACCCCATGGTTAAACATTAAAAATAAAATTAATAATACTACATAGCCCAATATAAAGTAGATCATTAAATCACTTCCTTATTGGGTTATACGTTTTAAGCATTTTCTTTTAGTGGGGCTGGAAAATTTTATTTAAAGCGAGTAGATCGGAATTGCAAATTTGATACTAGTACCCACCTTCCCCGATATTCCATAGGCTCAGTATATGCTTTCTATTTTCCCCATTTGTCCAAATGGCACGATTTTCCAGATTAATACTTACATAATCGGTGTAACGCTGGCAAGAATGTACGATAAGTTTCTGGCAGTCTAAGGTACAAGCACCAAGGCAGGTTCCTTTTTTGGTAAATGAATCTGTTTGACATCTCCTCTTTAAATGTATAATATTTTGTTTATAAATTAATTTTTGAGGTGATTTTTTTGAAAAAATTCTTTTATATTTTCATGATATTGATTTTATCTGTATCATTAGTCGCGTGTAGTGCTAAAAACCCCAATTTGTCTAATAATGGTAATGCTAATACTCCAGCTGATAGTAAGTATACTAAGGAATTCACATATCTTCCATCATATAACGGAGCTCAATCAACTGAATTTACCCCTGCAACCACAAAGGAGCCACTTGCTAAAGCGAGATACATTATCAAAAATACAACAGATGTTAAGGCATACGAGGATTATGAAGATATCTTAAAAAAAGAAGGTTGGACCATTACCAAAGAAGAAAGAGTTATTAATTTCTCAGTGAAAAAAGATACGCACACAGCGAATATCTCACTTCAAATATCTGGTAACGACGTAATACTAACTGTTCAGTCAAAGTAAAAGATCCATTAACCCTCGAGAAGGGCTTCGATTTAAAACCGAGGCCCTCTTTTCCGCTTTTTGGGTCTTTATCGTTATCACCTCTCAGTTTTCAGGCTTAGATTCCCGGGCACTAAAAAAACCGCCTATCGACGGTAAAAGGAATGCTAGGACTTTATGCAGGGAAAAAGGAATTCTATCCAATTTGTATTACCTGAAATATGGATACCTTCAATTACCAGATCGTAGACCCTTGACCACAACTATTAGTCTTGCTAAAATAATACTCGTCAATACTACATACCGACGTAGCTCAATTGGTAGAGCAACTGATTTGTAATCAGTAGGTTGTAGGTTCGAGTCGCATCGCTGGCTCCAGTTAACACAATCAGAAGTGGCTGTGTTATTTCCGATTTGGAATTAAGCCATTGCCGATTATTGTTCCACTTCGTGGTGTAGATAAAATTACTACATATCCCCTAGTTGTGACGACTAGGGGGTTTATCCTCGCTATAATCTTTATCGTTCATGTGTACTGCGTGGTTAAACATTAGAATCAGAATTAACAATACTACATAACCGCCTAACATAAAGTAGATCATTAAATCACTTCCTTATTAGGCTATACGTTTAGTGACTTCGTTTTAGTAATGATGGAAAATTTTAATAATAACTTCCAAATGCATTGAAATTTTTTTATTTTGAAAAACTATTGTCGAGGTGTTTAATATGAAAAAGTTAGTAATTTATATTTTAGCTATCTTATTCTTATTGAGCTTAACTGCATGCAATGCGAAGGTTCCGAATGATGTCCAAACCAATGTAACATATTCAAAAGAATTTTCATATCTTCCGGCTTACGGCAACATGAAATTACAAAATATTACTCAACCCGACGAAAATGGAATAAGTTCTGCTAGATACCTTATAAAGAATACAACTACAGATATAGTTTTAAATCAGTATGCAGATATTTTGAAGAAGGATGGTTGGGCTGAAAACTGGTCTTATACAAAAGATAAAAAGCCGTATAGCATGGTTGCTCAAAAAGACAATCATGTGACCACATTATTACCCCGGCAAACCGATAACGATGTAGTATTAATTATCAGTTCTAAGTAAGGTATTAGATAGTGCCTAGATACAAATCTAGGCACTATCTTCGTTTATTGAGTCTTTAGCAATGGGTTATGGTAGATGCTGTTGTGCTCCCCCTGTTGTCGGCAGTAAGCGTAGCAATTATCGCAGTTGCAATTCTGATTCTAATCGCCTTGGGCGTGATTTTCATCACAATTGGTTATAAAGAATTTTTGGCCTTGAAGGAAACCGTTATGTTGTATGTTAAGTGCATCGATCCAGTTAGATTTACTAATGTCTTTAAATGTAATCTCAATTACTGGGAGAAGTTCCATATTGAGATCATTAATGAGTAATGTTGTTACAAAAGTTAAATGTGGGGGTTATTTATTTGTAAAAAAATCCCCTCACTAAGAGGGGGAGTAGGAGTTTATTTTAAAGAATTATGTCCGCAGCTCGCATGTATTACTTAATTTGTTTCTGCAAATTCTTTAAGTCTTCTACTAATTTATCATTAGTAGCTAACACTTTTAGACCTTGGGCAATAGTGGCTTTAGCTCCCGCTGTATCTCCTAAATCTTTTTGACAGAGGGCTAAGTTGAGCCATCCATAATTATAAGTTGGTTCAACCAGGGTTGCTTTTTCATAGAAAGGCAACGCGTCTTTTGATTTTTTCAATCCTCGGAAGTAAACATTTCCGATATTATTATATGCTATCCCGTCTTTAGGGTTGATTTTAATAGCGTTATTGTAATAGCCGATTGCTTTTGTGTAATCCTTATAGGCATAAGCCGATATACCAGCATTCATCTGGGCTTTGGCATCATTGGGATTAGCCTTAGCCAAGCTTTCCAACTTACCAATGTCTTGATATTGGCTTGGATCGAGTACTTGGTTAGCACTGGTAGTTGAAGTCGTATTTGGCTTGATTACTTTGGGTTGAGTAGTCGTACCACACCCGACTAAAACTAAAAATAGTCCGAGAATACTTATAGCAAGAGTAATATTTTTCTTCATTTAAAGCAACCTTTCAACTATTCTTTAATTCTAGTATGTACTTTAAACACTACAACTATTATTAATTATACTAAAAAGAGAGTAGAATTCAAACGCAAACCATCCGACCCAACAGTTTAAGACAAGCTTCCAATAACGATAGCCCTCTCTCCTAGACCGTTACCGCAAACCCCAGGGTTATATCCCCCATGGCCTGGATCTAGCACAGTTGTAGTCCCAAAATATTTGATGTCGTTACTGGAGGATTACAGAAAAAGTTCCAGAAAATGAAAAGAACCATGCAATGCATAGCTAGTTAAGAACATTTTGTCCATCATTCGCTGTAACGAATAATGGACAAAATGGTTAATAGTCATAATTGGTGCGGGAAACAGGACTTGAACCTGCACGGTTACCCGCTGGAACCTAAATCCAGTGCGTCTGCCAGTTCCGCCATTCCCGCATGTGCAATTGTTGCGACAAAAAGTATGATACCATATTCTCTGCCATTTGACAAGTCATCCGTAATTTTTTTATAAACTAATGGCTGGGGTGGCTGGATTCGAACCAACGAATGCCAGAGTCAAAGTCTAGTGCCTTACCGCTTGGCGACACCCCAATGCCGCCGTAGGCCATTGCCTGTATATGCGACCTAATTAGTATAACCGTTTATCGTGTAAATATTATCGAATTAATATTTTTTAAAACTAAAAGTTTAGAGATTCTTTTTTGCATTTCTTAACCCATGCTCTGCATCAGCCAAAAATATTCAAAAATCAAAACAAGCATATTAATTCCGATCAGACACCATAAATTGGCTAACCAACCCTTTGGATAGTTCCAGTAATAAAATAAGAGATTAAAAATCACGAGAAACGCTGAGCAGATGATCCACCGCAAATAAAGTCCAGAGTCCTGAGTGAAGAGGTGAACAAACCACAAAACAGGTAAAAATATAAAGACGCTCATAAAGGTAATCATGGTATATCCGATCAATCGGCGCAAATCGTTAGCATCTGGCTTGGCTTTGCTCACCGTATCTCACCCTCATCTCCCAATAGAATCTTTACCAGAAGTATACCATGGTTTCTCTTTTCAAGATAAGTTATATAACCTCAGTAAATGAACTAATTACTTTCAGGAGATTTTTCAGAGAAAATTACCTCCCGTTATCGACATATTCAAACCATCAGTATTTACTTTTTCCATGGTCGTGGTAGAGTATAGAACGTGGAAGGAAGTGGTCTTGATCGTGAGAATCATAATCAAAGATTTTGTGTTAAAACGAGGGGCACCCTTAAAAGGAAGAGTTCTATTCTTTTCTATAGCAGGACTAATATTACTTCCTTTACTTGTTACTTTGATTCAACTTGTTCTGCCTCTTAATTACACCCAACAAATTGTCGTCCTGACCTATCACCGTGTCAGTGATAAAATGAATAATCCCTGGGATACGCATGTAAGCGTTACTCCACAACAATTTCGCGAACACCTCACATTTTTAGAACAACACGGTTTTCACGTTCTTCCACTCGATGAAGCCATGGCAACGTTACAAAATCCCCAGAAAGCAATTCCCCCTAATTCTGTTGTCCTGACGTTTGACGACGGGGACCGCACTTATGCTGAAAACGCCTTACCTATCTTGAGGGATTTTCAGTATCCAAGTACAGAATTCATCATCGGCAAGGCTTCCTTATCCTCTAAAGGCGACTACCTTTCATGGCCTGAAATCAGTGCTCTCGCTAAAGACCCGCTCGCCACGTTCCATTCTCATACGTTTGATGCGCATTCGAGTATGCAAGCACAAGGTAAAACCTACTTCGCCACAGATCCCTTATTTCTATCCACGGAAAATCGGATGGAATCCGAGTCTGACTACAGCCATCGAATTCTAAATGATTTTAAACAAGAGCAAGGCCTTTTCGAAAAGCATTTAGGTCGAAGGGACGACACCATTGCCCTCCCTTATGGTCATGCTGCACCGTCTTTTATTTCGCTTGCCAAAACAAACGGTTATTCTTATATAATGACTCAAGATCGATCCCGCGCCAATCCGCGCAAAGTTGATCCGACTCACATCTACCGCCTTGATGTAGGAAATAGAATTACAGATACCAGTAGGCTCACGCTACTCCTAAAAGGACTGACTTCGTCCGGCCCGCTACACGATCTATATTGGTTACGAGTTAAATATAGCCAAATGCTATTTGAGCGTTCACCCCAATTTTAGATAAGAATCCAAAACTCCTATTCAAGAATAAATCCTTCCCACTCCATTCTCAGAGAGAACGATTGAGAAGGATTTTACTTTAACAACTGTTGTGTGAGTATTGTATTCTTGATTCTTATTGGTACTTATTGAACTCCAGGTACTCGTCGTTTATTTAGAACGTATCCCGTGCCCCAGAAAGCTATTAGAGCTACTATACCTAAAACAAGCCATATCCAAGTCTCTCGAGAAACACCTAAAAATACGAGAGCAGTTCCGACATAGTAAGGAATCATCGAGAGTGCGGCAGTCCAAAGATATGTCCAGAGTTTCATCGACGGCATTGCTGCAGCTATGTAATTTACGACAACCGCTGGAATGGGTAGTAGGCGGGCCACCAATAACCCCAGGGACCCTTTTCCTTTAACCCAATTATCCACTATATTGAACCGCTTTAGTGAGATGAGTTTTTGCATTAACCTTTGCCCGAAAACACGTACAATTACGAAGATCGCCAGGGCACTGATGGTCGAACCCAGCCACGAGAACAAGACACCTTGATAAACACCATAGATTTTAAGATACATTACCACAAGTCCTTCAGAGGGCACTGGAGTCATACACAGAGCCGCCATTAAGAGGATCGCAAAAACAATCCCCCACAGCCCCCATGCTTGGATCATAACGGAAAGTTCATTACGTCGATCGAAATATAAAAACGCCGCAATCAATATCACGATGGCAACGAAGATCGCGCCAGTCCATCCATACCTTCCTATCGTCCGTTTATCTTCAGCCATTTGACTCATCTGATATGTTCCCCCCTTTTCATCAAACATCATCATTTCACTCATACTGTATAGTCTCCCAACTAACCTTTGTACTATTCGCCTAATTCGCCATTTGTTAACAAACCCCTTCTAATCGTGAAGAATACCGTATATCAGAACATCCTCCTCATTTCACGTTTCCAGAGAAATGAGGAGGATGTTTTTGACAAAGACTCTATGAAACTTTAGGAAAAAACAAAAGGCACCGAGATAAGCTCTCAGTGCCATGTTTACGTTATGGGGTGGGTGATGGGGCTTGAACCCACGAATGCCGGAGCCACAACCCGGTGCGTTAACCACTTCGCCACACCCACCATGGGATTAATTTTTGGTGCGCCTGGAGAGATTCGAACCCCCGACAACCTGCTTAGAAGGCAGATGCTCTATCCAACTGAGCTACAGGCGCAGTTCAAGGATTACGTTCGTCAACCAGGTTACCATTTTAACCGAAGAAACTTGGGAATTATGGTCGGGGCAGAGGGATTCGAACCCCCGGCCTCCTGCTCCCAAGGCAGGCGCGCTAGCCAAGCTGCGCTATGCCCCGATTGGTGACTTGATTAGTATAGCTCATCTTTATCGATTCGTCAAGAACAAACTTCAAAAAACTTTTAACGGTTAATTTCACCCTATGTGTCTAACGTTTGACTCTCTTTAAGAGCTTGCAGAATCGGGATCGCTTTGCGAAAAGCCTGTGCTCTGTGGCTTAATTTATTCTTTTGGGCCACGTTCAATTCTGCCATGGTCCGAGCAAAGTCCTGAACGAAAAAGAGCGGATCATAGCCGAAGCCATCGAGTCCACGACGTTGCCTTAAGATAAGTCCCTCCACTGTGCCCTCTGTAAGATATTCTTTCCCATCAGGCGTTGCAATAACCAAAGCACAACGAAAACGCGCCGTCCTTTTGTCGTCAGGGATTGATTCTAGTTGATGCAGTAGTTTGTCATTATTGCGTTCATCGTCCTTAGGCTCACCAGCATAACGCGCCGAATAGACACCAGGAGCACCATTTAAGGCATCCACTACCAAGCCAGAATCATCGGCAAGGGCAATTAACCCTGTTTTCTGAACAGCCGCCCTGGCCTTAAGTGCAGCATTGTCCGCAAACGTTTCCCCGTTCTCCTCAACGTCTTCCCAGTTCGAAATATCCAGTAAGGAAAGAACTTCAATGTTCTCATCTGCGAGAAGTTCTTGAAGCTCCCGAATTTTCCCCCGATTCTGAGTCGCCAGTATTATCTTCATGCAGTTGTTTCCACCGCTGACTTTTGGACTTCCATTAGAGAGCGAATCCCTTTTTCGGCAAATTGCAAAAATGCATCTAAATCTGCGCGGTCAAAGGGTGTATCTTCCGCTGTGCCTTGGATTTCCACGAACTTTCCAGCGCCAGTCATAACGACGTTCATGTCCACGTCCGCTTGTGAATCTTCCGCATACTCTAAATCCAGAATTACATGACCCTGGACCTTCCCAACGGAGATAGCCGCTAAAGAATCCAGAATTGGGTTTGTTCTAATGAGTTTCTTCTCTAGTAAATACTGAACAGCATCGACAAGGGCAACGTAAGCCCCAGTAATCGCAGCGGTGCGAGTTCCACCATCTGCTTGAAGAACATCGCAATCCAACCAAATTGTGCGCTCACCGAGCTTCTTTAAATCAACCACAGAACGCAGTGCACGACCAATTAAGCGTTGAATCTCCATCGTGCGACCGGTAAGTTTTCCTTTACTCGCCTCACGTTGCGTCCGGGTCTGCGTCGCACGTGGAATCATAGCATACTCCGCCGTAACCCATCCCTTGCCTGAGCCTTTCTGAAAGTGTGGGACTTTTTCCTCTACACTGGCTGTACACAAGACCCGAGTATCCCCAATTTCGATGAGTACCGAACCCTCAGGTATGTTTGTAAACTGCCGTGAAATTTTTACAGTACGTAATTCATCATAAGCCCGACCGCGAGAACGTTGCATATTGATAACCTAACCTTTCTTTACTCAAGTCATTTTAAGTGATTTTAGTTTACCAGAATAGAAAGAGAAACGCCAATCGTTTCCAGGTATGAGGTGCTGCTAAATATTCTGATTTCTGCCACCGAATAAATCGATAGAACGAGTGGGCATTGTTTCCTCGCCCACAATGCCAGCAATGGTATAGAGTTGCGCAATGGGGTCGAACCGAAATTCCTTAAGCAAATGAAACCCTTTTATCTCGCTAGTTCGCCGAATATGAATACGGGGACCTGTGCAAGGATAAACCATTTGTCCGACTCGAATGTGCCCGTCGTCAGCAAAGCATATCGGTAGATCCGCTTTAATTAAATCCAGGACACGCTGTTCTACTAATTCCAAATCAACGTCCGGTTTTTCCGGCAGTTCTAAGACAAAACCATGTTTAATGTCACTGTGCACCTCTGGTTTTTCCAAGCCCATCTCTTCAAGGATCATTGAGGTAATATCCTCGGCACTATGAGCCATACGTCGATATTTGATCGAATCAAACACAATATCCGCAATACTTTGCGGCTCCGGTCCGAACACCGTCGGACGGGTGACAATCACTTCCTCTCCCACTCCAATCAAGACTTCCGCATTAACCCCAAGCTGCGAATAGACAAGGTCAAAATGCTCAACGACCACACGATGTCCACTCGTTACAGCCTTTCGGATAGCTTCGGCAATCTTCCAAGGTTGGGTAAACGCAGATTCGAAACGAACATCCAAATGATAAGTATGACAACGGAAATGCCCACGATCCGCATCCTCCATCAGAGGCAACGGCCGGATATTGATACCATCATCATCATTGGTCAGTTCAAGTCCCGGAAACATCCCTCGAATGAGCAACGACTTTCCAGCCCCAGCGTCTCCCACAAACCCAATCAGCTTATCCTCAGGGCTTAAATAACGTTGCTGAATATTCATTCCTAAAAAAAGAAGGCGTTTCTTACCTCGTGGAGCAAAGTAAACTGCCTGCATCAAATGCTCATGAACAAACATGGCCAAAATCAATACCTCCCCCTAAATCTTAGTGCACGCAAAGCGCATCCGCGTTAACAAACGCAAACAGCACTACCTGACCCACGTAATACTCAGTTCGTCTTCCCACAGGACACTTCACCCCGTCATTTCCAACCCCCGTCGACCCTAGGTCCAGAGAAAGTTTCTTTACTCAGCGAGCACGGAGAGCGGAATTGCGTCAATGAGTGCAGGTGCTAAAGCGTTAAGAACGCAACGGGACTTGTCCATGGATGGACTGATGCCGCGGTGCCAAGGATGGCAAGGAGCGGCGCACTTGCAGAAAGCCCAGAGGTTTTGCGTTTTAGGTTTAGCACCAAGCGAATAGCAATGTAGCGTGTGTGAACGGGTAAAGAAACTTTCTCCCTCGATGCAGCGTGTGCGAACGGGCAGAGACACTTCCTCACCGCTTAACGATGAAAATGATAAGCAAAATCATGGGTTGATGAACTAAATAAATACCCAATGAGTTTCGGCTGAGCCACCGAATTAGCCGGGAATTTAACTGAAACGAAATCAAAGGTTCCGTCCCCCTGGCATAAAAACGTCGAAATGCAAGAATCCCCAAAATAGTCACAGCCAGATACGGGAAAAGTGGATAATAATCAATAGAACTGAACCCGTCATACATTAGCCCTAAAGGAAGTAAGAGACTCGTTTTCAGCAATTGTGCTTTAAACCAAAATCCGAGCACTGCCGAACAAGCCACTAGGCCCCAAAGTATCCACGAAGACAAAGCCAATAAGAACGGTGACAAAATCATCGTGACTCCTAAAAAGTGAAGAATCCCAAAACGCACATAGTCGTCTTTCATAACAAGGTAGGTCACAACCGTGATGCCCATTCCACAGACTAGTACTTTAACCCCCCGCTTTATAGGAAATCTGCTGAAACCACAAGAAAGCCCAGAAATAAAGATAAAGATCAAGGCGGAGGCTTTTCCGATCGAAAACCAAAGTGGAGCCTGATAGTCAATATTGAGACCGACAAACTCCTTTAGGTCATAGACAAGGTGAAACAGAACCATGAGAACGATCGCTATGGCCCTTAGAACATCAATTTCACCGTGACGTTTATGATCAATTTGTCTGTTCATACTTTTTGTCATTTCTATAGTTATCCAACCCTCTCTTTCAACTAGAATCACTTAACTGCTTCTTGGTCAAGCTATAACTTGCACTTCCGACTTATCGACACCCCATCACCAAACGGCAATACCGTGGTGGAAAAGTCCGGATTCTCGCAAAGTTCCTGCAGAAATTGACGCAGCCCTCCCACCATTCGGTCATACTTGGGCGCGAACGTGCTTTCCGGTACCACCCACCCTCGAAAAAGCACATTATCCACCACAAGTAGTCCCTCTGGCGCAATTAAGGGATAAATTAGGTTCAAGTAATCCAAGTATTCCCCTTTAGCTGCGTCGATGAAAACAAAATCAAACTTAGAATCCAACGTTGGCAGGATTTTTCGGGCATCTCCTTCTAAGGCCGTAATTCCATTCTGCAACCCTGCTCGTTCAAAATAGATAAGTGCCCGTCTACGTCGGTCTTTGTTCATATCAATCGTCGTTACATGCCCCCCAGTCTTTTCTGTGGCACGTGCCAACCAGATCGTAGAGTATCCGATCGCTGTCCCAATCTCTAAAACAGCCTGGGCCTTAGACATATGTACGAGCAAATTGAGGAAATTCCCAACCGTCGGCGTCACCACGGGAATAGTTTCCTTAAGGGCTTGTTCTTCCATTTCACGAAGCAATGGATCTCGTTTGCCCAATAATGTTTCAAGATAGCGTTCCATTTCGAATGGGTAAAACAAAGTCATCTTCCCTTCTTCTTTGATCAGATTCCAAATTCGGCCATTTTCTTACTACCACTTTACCACAAATGGTTTTAGGACGCATGTGTGACACAAAAAGGCCGTAACAAAACTTATTGTTTAAGTTAGTTACAGCGCTTTAGATGAAAATTCTGTTTAAGCTAAGGACTATTCACTACTTCACAGATGAAGTAATCCTCCACTACGATAATACGCGTTTTGCCAGATCTACTAAATGAGCATCGACCATTGTTCCCGCCCCGCGCTCAATTAGGCCCAGAGCCTCGCCTGGGCTCATAGCTTTACGATAGGGGCGATCTTCCGTCAATGCCGCATAAATATCTGCAATCGCCATTAAACGAGCACCCTTATCAATCTCCTTGTCCCGCAGGGCAAAGGGATACCCTCTACCATCTAAACGCTCATGATGATGGGCAGCCCATTCCACCATTCGTGTAGGAAAACCAGCTTCGGTCAATAGGCGATGCGTATAATACGTATGCGTGCGAATAATTTCGATCTCAGCAGGGTCAAGGGACCCCGGTTTATCTAGGATCTTCTTTGGAATTGCAAGCTTACCTAAGTCGTGAAGTAACCCTGCCACATAGATTTCATGCAAACGATCAGTCTCCCAGCCAAGCCCCTCAGCCAAACGTTTTACAGTTTCGGCCACCGATCGTGAGTGGCGAGCCGTAAACTTACTCTTCTGGTCGATCAGATCGGCAAACGTTGCCGCTAAGTCGTCAGTAAATCCAATTTCTAATTCGCGCGTCGCTGGAAGTTGCCACTGTCCACACAAGAGTCCCAAGGAAATCTGGAGTAAATCCGGTTGTTCGATATCCAGCCAAAACGCCTCTTTTTGAGCAACACGTTCAAACGCTGCAGATACTTCGGGATAAAACAATGTTCCGGTTTCCGTTGCGACCCAATCTAAAATCTCATCTCGTTCCCGATGGCTCGCTAATCTCCGCTTCAGCCGAAGGTCAATCTGATCCGCCAAAGACAAAATACGAGCCATCAACGGGACTTCTTCGGATGCCACGCCCAAAGCACTATGTTTTGGATCAGGGGTTTCATGATGATACTTGATCGCGGGGGCAAGAATTGTTCCCGACGGAAATCGCTCGACAGTTGTCGCTCCAACTAGACAATGTTTTTCCAAGATACGAGAGCTCCCATTATACACTTGGAAGCAACCGAGAGCGCCGATATCATGTAGTAGCCCGGCAACCGCAAGATGAACTAATTCTTCCTTACTGAATTCTAAGCTCCGGCCCAGACGCATGGCGATATAAGCCACTCGCTCTCCGTGCCGATTTCCTAAGGCAAACTGTAAACCTCTTTCGATTTCTTCATCCACTAAACCAAGATCAAGCGCACGAGAGAAGCTCCACATCCTGCGGATATAAAAGGCATCTTCAGATAATCTACGCTCTTTCAATCAACGCTACTCCTTCCTCTAGTCCCGTAGACCCATTTGAGCCAAAATAGTTGCCGAGTTAGCCACATCCTCAGAGGCTGCTCCAATTTGACCAGCGGTTAGCGCTAAAGCGTCAATTTGCTGGGCAATTCCCTGAACTTGTTGAATGCTCGCATTAATCGCAGACATGATTTCTCCAAAGCGATTCACCACTTCCCCCGCCTCTGCTGCTGCGCCCTGCATGGCACTGGTCGTTTCAGCAATAGAGTGGTTCACAGCCACCGTATTTTGTTTGGTGATCATGATCAAGGCGCTAATCTCTTTAACCGACTGCTCAGAATGGTTAGCAAGCTTCTTCACTTCCTCAGCGACCACTCCGAAACCTCGACCACTATCCCCTGCACGTGCCGCTTCAATGGCTGCATTCAAAGCCAAGAGGTTCGTTTGGGAGGCAATTTCCTTGATCACATCCGTCACAGAGGCAATGCGCGCGGAGCTTTTATCCAGCTCGGTCATTTTTCCTTGCATCTCAGAGGTCATACTCGCCAGACGCAAAATTGTTTCCGAGATCATTTGAATTTTCCGAGCGCCTTCTTGCGCCAAAGCATCCACCTGGCGGGAGAACTGGGCTGCCTCGGAAGCATTATTCGAAATTTGCCCTGTTGCCTCATTCATCTCTGCCGCGGAGGCCGCAGTTTCTTCTGAGCTTGCTGCCAACGCTTGACTGGCTTCGCTAACACTGCGTTGCAAGTTATCAATTTCGTTTAAAGCCTTCTCTAATTCAGCCTTCTTATCGATTTCAGTCATGTAGGACTGAATATAGCTGGCCATGACAATTTGTTGGTCGAGACTCAATAGTCTCTGAAAGGCTAAACTAGCACGAACCGCCTGATCCGTCTTCTTACGATAGTGTTTAAAAATGCGCGGAATAATTTCGTCACAAAAGATCTGATTGGCACTTAGATAGTAAAAGGGAGGTAAATTAATTCGCTTATGTACTTCTCCAATCGTCACACGCCACCGCATAAATTCTTCATCAATTCTATCAGGAAAGAGAGAGAGCAAGTATTTTTTTTGAGTAATTTTTAATGTTTCCACCTTAGAAAATCGATCAATAATTGCTTTAAGTCCAGGAAAAGATGTCACATGGGCATAAAAGTTCTGGATAATTTCGTCCAGATCCCGCTCAATAACCGGTCGAATCTCTTTCAGAAGAGCCAATTGTTCTGCATCCATCCGCAGCAAACGAACGGATTCGTCTAAATCAAACTGGTGTAGGTGAATCAACTGAGTTCATCCTCTCTTAGCCCATAATATGTCTTAAAACTCTCTAGTTCCCTGCGAGCTTTTTATCCTTATCCGTAACATAGTCTTTACCTTCGATTAATATTCCCAAAGCAGTAAGGACCACATTGACCGTACAGTAGGCATCGTGCTCATCAGTTGCACAATCATCACAAATACTTTGGACCTCAACAAAGGCTTCTTGAAGTTCCATGGTTTTATACCGTTCAGGAATTAAAGGCACGCTCCGAAACATATCCAGAATATCCTCTGGGATTTTATCGGTAAACTTTTCCCCTGTCTGCGCGGATAAACTAAGAAATTCCTTCGCCATGAATAATTGACACAGTGCCGAACATTTGCACCCCTGTGCGCAGGATTTATCCATTTTTGAAAAGGCCTTATAGGCACTAAGTTTACTAAATCCTTGAGTCCCCACATCGTTTCCCCCTTTTAATTTCAGCCTGTGATGCCTATCTACTTGACTGGGGCACCGAGAACCTCATCAATTCCTTGCACAAACCTTTCAAGCCCCATCTTCTCTAAGACATGATAAAGCCGAGCCTTTTGACCAAGTTCCTCCCCAAATTCCTCTACACATGTCGTGTAAATTTCCAAAATCCGTTTCACTACAGGAATAACCTGCTTTCGAGGGATTCCTTTGCGCACTAATGTTCCATGCTTCGGATTCATTCCCGACTCTGTGCCACCGATCCAAAGCGAATATTTTCCGCGTGGCTCTGCCATAAGCCCCAGATCATGGCACTGCACACCTGTGCAATTACGTGGACAGCCAGAAATCCCGATTTTAAAATCCCAGGGGAGAATTGTAGCATAAAAGGCTTCATCAAGCACCTTAGCGAGTTCTAACGTATCTCCACGGGAGTTGGGGGAAAATCCCTTGCCCGGACATGCCGCGATATTCCGAACACTTTTATGCAAATTTGCAACGCGGAGACCCGCCCCTTGGAGCTGTTGCAAAGCACTAGCAACCTTTTCTTTCGGAATTAGGAGCAGCGAGGTCATGCGGCGGGTATTCTTGATGACCCCATCCTCCCCAACAATCTCGGCCAAAACGCGCACCTGCTTGCCAGTCAAGATCCCGCCGGGAGAATTCACGATAATGGCCACAATTCCATTGGCTTGTTCAGCGACAGCCCACTGGATTCCACTTTCACATTCTACCGATTCACCGGTCCACTGAAAGTTATCATCGCGTCGGAGTTCAGTCATGAAGCTTCTCCTCTCAATCACTATTTAAAATAATTCTATTTTTATAGTTCTATACGGGTCACGCAAATCCTGCTCAATTAAATCCGAAATAAATTTATTTTGTCATAAAACGACAAAGAGAGCCTTGGCATCAGGCTCTCTTTCAAAACTCACATATAGTTCTTTTACCCAGCACGTCGCCGAGCTATTGGATGAACAATTGCACTGGGAAGAAAGTCATGTTTCGTCATTAATGGTTCAACCGACCCATCCGACAGAACTTCGTAGATCTTAACCTCGCCGCCTCCCTTTGTCCATTCGTGGCAACATTCTCTACAATAATACCGTTCACGGCCAATTCGACCAACTTCACGCGCTCCACATAAAGGGCAATAATCCATGTCCAACCAACTCCTAATAAGGATTCCCAGGATTTTCTCTATTATATCGTAAAAGTCTTAACTGTTCCTTAAGAAATTGTGAAGCTTTTGTGTCCATTTCCCTTCTTAAAGAATTAGTGAATTGAACAAGCATGAACTATCAATTAAACTATAAAATTTATCTATATTGTCAGATAACTAAATTAATTCGTGATAGAAGAACAACAAAAGAAGGATTTTAGCTAATATAGGGAGAAAATGTCCATAACAGTCTTTAGTTTTCAAAACTCTAAGAATTAGAAACTTAAATCCAAATCGGAGTTTAAGATAGGGGTGGCGTATTTAGGTGTTTAAGTTAAGAAAACAGTCCCCAACAAACGGTTCGCAGGTGATCATAGACAGAGACGAGCTAGACACGTTTATGGAATGTCTGAGCCATTGCGACCTCAGCAAACCAATGGAGTTGAATCTTTCTCCCTCCAGCCCCCTTTGCGACATCGTCAAAGGTTTGAATGAGATCATCGAGGCTCGACAGAACGTCATCACTAGTTGCATGCTAGATATTAACGGAGCAGTGGGTCAAATGACCGGAATGACCTCCATCCGCGAAATGCTGCAGCGCATACAGGAACAAACACCGCAAATCGCCAATATGTCCGCGCAGGCCCAAGAGATGGGCGCAGCTGCCAATCAAACTGCCTCCTCCGCCACCAATGCAGCATCTTTTGTCGATCAATCTCTGAGTACGGCCGCCTCCGGTGTGGAAAAAATTCAGCAAGCCGTTGACTTTGTTGAACGTTCCTTCACTCAATTCGAGCAAGTGAGTCACCAGGTACAAGATGTCTTAAATTCCATGGGCGAAATAGAGCAGATTGTCAGTGTCATTGCAGGGGTTGCAGATCAAACCAACCTTTTGGCCCTCAATGCAGCCATCGAAGCTGCTCGAGCCGGGGATCAGGGGCGGGGATTCGCGGTCGTTGCCGACGAAGTACGCAAACTAGCTGAACACACCACGACCTCCGTCACCGATATTAGGCAAAGGATTGGAGGTTTAAGTCAAAATTCCAATCGCACTGCAAAGGATATCCTCTCCCTTTCCAACATGATGCTGGAAGGAAAAACTGTGATGCAGGGAGCTGGACAAGAGGTTGAACAAATCCTTCACCATGTCGTGACGATTTCGGAAGATATCCAGCAAATTGCTGCCGGAAGCGAAGAGCAAAGTGCTGCTATCCAAGAATTTGCTCAAATCATCAGTTTGATAAGTGATTCAGCACAAACTACAGAACGTGTCACACAGCATACTGGCGAAGGAATTTACGGTATTAGCCAAAAGCTCGGAGAAATCCGAACTCGGCAAATCCGAAATACACCGACCATCACGCCTCACCAAGCTCTAGAACTTTCCAAGACAGATCACCTTCTCTGGACCTGGCGTATCTATAATATGCTTTTAGGCTACGAACAGGTCGATTCAAAATCCGTTGGTAACCACCATGATTGTCGTCTAGGACGATGGGCTGATGGCTCCGAGGCCACCGCGTTACGTGCAAATCCTACCTTTATGAAACTTGAGTCTCCACACGAACGCGTACACGATTTAGCACGACAAGCTGCCCAAGCCTACAATCAAGGGAAGATCAATGAAGCCGAAGACCTCTTGTCCCAAATGTCTCAAGCTTCCCAAGAGGTCATTGAAATCCTCAATGAATTACAACATCTCGTTTAATCCTCCAACGTCTTAATCTCAGCCTCTGTACTGTGCTTTCCCAACTTCATATAAATTGTTTCCCGCATGATCAATAATCACAATCACCGGAAAATTCTTTACTACCAAACGCCGTACTGCCTCTGGCCCTAGTTCAGGATAAGCAATCACTTCGGCCGAAACAATGCACTTGGAAATTAAGGCACCTGCCCCACCGATCGCTCCAAAGTAGACCGCACCATGTTTCTTCATCGCTTCAACTACTTCGGAAGAACGAAGCCCTTTGCCGATCATTCCCGTTAACCCTTCGGCGATCAACTTCGGCGAATAAGCATCCATCCGTCCACTTGTCGTAGGCCCAGCCGAACCAATGACTTGCCCTTCTTTGGCAGGGGTTGGCCCCACAAAATAAATGACTTGATCTTTCATCTCGAAAGGGAGAGAAACGCCTGCGTCCAGGGCCTCGATCATTTTCTTGTGAGCTGCGTCACGCCCCGTATAAATCACGCCACTAATCAGGACGTTGTCCCCGGCCTTTAAGCCCTTAACTTTCTCTTGAGTTAGGGGCATTTCTATGCGTATTATCTCACTCATTAACTCTCCCTCCCTTGTAACGTAATTTCCTTATGGCGTGTCGCATGACAGCCAATGTTGACAGCGACTGGCATTCCAGCAATATGTGTCGGATACACTTCTAAGTTGACAGCTAGTGCGGTAGTCACTCCCCCAAACCCTTGAGGACCAATTCCTAAACGATTAATGCGATCTAGCAACTCTTCCTCGATTTTCGCCAGACGCCCTTCCGGGTTATGGCTACCGACTTCACGGAGTAAGCTCTTTTTAGCTAGAAAGGTTGCTTTCTCCATCGTTCCGCCCACACCTACTCCGACGATAATCGGTGGACAAGGGTTTCCACCCGCTCGGTCGACCGTGTCCACAACAAATTGCATGGCACCCTCTAGACCCTCTGACGGTTTGCACATTTTTAAGCCACCCATATTTTCGCTACCGAACCCCTTAGGTGCTATTACTAAGTGCAGAGAATCACCGGGGATAATATCGTAATGGATCACAGCTGGCGTGTTATCCCCCGTGTTAACTCGCTCAAAAGGATCTTTGACCACGGATTTGCGCAGATATCCTTTATCATACCCACGACGAACCCCTTCGTTAATGGCCTCGGTAAGACCTCCACCGACGACATGCAAGTCCTGGCCTATTTCCGCAAAAATCACTGCCATCCCAGTATCCTGACACATTGGAACTCTTTCTTTATGCGCTATTTCGGCGTTCTCAATGAGCCGCTCTAACACCTCATGGCCTAACGGCGAACGCTCATCCTTTAATGCCTGATGAAACCCCGCCATGATGTCAGAACCAAGATCATAATTAGCTTCCATGCAAAGCTTTTCAACGGCCACGACGATTTCTTCCACGAGTATTTCCTTCATGGGTCTTTCCTCCTTACTTCTTAGCAAAAATACAACTTTTTCCTTGGCTTCCAGTGGTCTATTGACTGAATGCCCTCATAAAGATCAGTCCACAATCCCTCTTCCGAGGCTTGTATTTAGGAACTTCAAGGTAACGTCTGGTAGAAGACCCTCTAAATCTTTTAGTTCCTGGTCATCTCTACCTTTGATGATACTTCTAACCCTTGAAGCACTTATAGCTACATCCCTGAAAGTCTTTCTCGCAATTTGGTGCAGTTCTACTCCATAGGTAGGAAGCACTTTTTTCAGTGCCTCATTGTAGGCGTTCGTGACCTGACAATAAGGTTCTTCCCCCACATACCTCTTCGTAATGTTGAAGAATTCACAAAAATACCTGCCAAATATTGAGGCGTCTAGGTTTACATAGGCCCTTAATCGTTTTCCCTCTTCCTTTATAAAGTAGGAAGGAAACGTGGCAGAGGATATTAAATACTCTCCGCTTGGCACTACGATAACATTTTCCAAATCTGAAACTCCCTGACGGACGAGTTCATATCTCGTTTTAAAGGGAAACAGTGAAAGATCCTCTTCAACAATGAACACGAGAACCTCGTTATTATTCTTTGCAGCTTCTTCAATCAGATATCGATGTCCCAGCGTAAACGGGTTACAATTCATGACTAAAGATGCCTTTTCTCCATCCCCTAAATGATAACTCGTTTTCATTTTCTGTAATGCTTTACCTATATCATAAATGCCACTTTCCAAGAGTGCCACATCCGCATTACTATGGATTAGTTTGAAATTAAGTGCAGAAAAAAATCTAGCGTTTGCTGGCTTTGTAAATATAAAGCTGTGGTATACACCCTGATTAAAGAGTTTATCCAAAAGTGCGGAAACTAAAGAGGAAGCTATCCCCTCTCCCTGAAGCTCCTCGCTAACTGCAAAACACTTTAAAACATTTTTCGCTTTAGAACAAGTAGCAATAATGGAGGATCCCTTCGATGGTCCACCCCTTATGACGATCGTGTAATCCACATCCTGATCTAAAATCAAGTCAAAACCTTCGAGAAAGACTTCTACTTCCTCTCTAGCCACTCGATCGTTTAGATTCACCCATTCAGGGATAACTCCATACATATTTGTTCTCTCCTTAAGATGAATGCCTATTAATTTGCACATTCGCTAAAGCTAGGCGTCGACCCAAGCCCAGAGGAAGTTTCTCTACTTAGAGAGCACTTTAGCGGAATTGCGTCAATGAGCACAGACGCTTAGGCGTTAAGAAACTCAACGGTTCACATGCAGAACAACCCCGAGGTTTTGAGTTTTAGCCTCAGCGTCAAGCGAATAGCAATGCAGCGTGTGCGAACGGGTAGACAAACTTACTCCTAAACCATCCTTACAACGTCGATCACGCTACCATCCCTATATTCCACGACCGCCACGATCCTCTCTGAGGTTTCGATAGCTTTCGGGACTCCGGTGATTTTTTCTGCCAAAGCTTTCAACTCTTCTATGGTAATGAGCGGAAGCTTAGTTTTTCTTAGTTTCTCGATCAAATCCGTCCTTTTAGGATTTACGGCTATCCCTCGTTCTGTTACAACAACATCGATACTTTCTCCAGGGGTTGTAATCGTTGTCACTCGATCCCTGATGATCGGAAGTCGAGCTTTCATAAGTTGAGTAACAACGATCGTGAGTTTAGCACCCGCTGCCGTATCGCTATGTCCGCCTGAACCACCCATGATGACTCCGTTGGAATTTGTGGTCACGTTAACATTAAATTCTGTGTCGATCTCGGTAGCCCCAAGAATCATAATGTCTAGATTATTGACCACCGAGCCCTTATTATGAGGATTTCCATACATAGAAGCGGACATAAATTGATGTCTTGGATTATCTCTATAGGACTCTATTGCTTTTAAATCAAAGCATTGCACATCAAGAAGAGTCCTAAAAAGTCCTTCTTCCAGCATTTCCACAATATATCCCGTAATTCCGCCAGCTGCAAAACTACCTACCACATTATCCTGTTTCATAACTTTTTTGAGTTCTGCAGCAACGGCCAGAGAAGTTCCACCTGCCCCTGTTTGAAAGGACATTCCATCTTTCACTAACCCAGAGGCCTTGATCACCTCCGCAGCCATCCTAGCTATAATAAGGCCCACCGGATCCTTGGTGATCTTTGTGGTACCCGAAACAATACCCCTTGGATCTCCGATAGATTCCAACTGAACTATATAATCGACAAAAACTTGGCTAATCTCAATAGGGCAGGCTGGGAAGGGTACCAAATTATCCGTGATAACGATCGTTTTATCAGCATACTCTGCATCTGCTACTGCATAGCCTAACGTACCACAAGCGGACTCACCCTCTACCCCATTCATATTGCCATAGGCGTCCGCTGTGGGTGCTGCAAGAAAGGCCACGTCTATATGTAAATCCCCGCTCTCAATGGCCCTCGCTCGACCACCATGGGTTTGCATGACGACAGGTTTTTTCAAAACGCCCTTAGACACTCCATCTGCCACAGGACCCGACATATAGCTAGTTACAAGACCCGTTACCACTCCATTTTTTATGTGCTCTACTAGAGGGGCATGAATAGGAAAAATGGAACTCGCCGCAATGGTCAGATCACTAATCCCTCTCTCAGCAAGCTCGTCCAACACCCTATTCAGAACATGATCCCCGTTTCGCAAATGGTGATGAAACGAGATCGTCATTCCGTCCTTTATATTCACCTTATCCAAGGCCTCACCCAAGGTTTCTAAGATTTTCTTATCCTTAGGGGTTACACTTTTCAGTTCGACAGCCTTTCTGATCTTTATTCCTATATCACTAAATGCCCCTTGAAAGGGCTTAAGCTTTCCATATCCCTCAATATAACGCGGAAGTTCTCTACTTAATATTGTACTTATTGTTCTACTCTTATTATCAATAGCATTATTCATTGTGTTCTTAGCGAACTCGGTCGTTTCACAGTTCATTCTTCTCCCCCCTCTCAGTTCAGAAGTCCCAGTCTTCGGGCAAGGTCAACCGTGGTTTCCGCTCGATTGATAACCGGAGCATCGATCATTTTACCATCTAAAGAGAAGACTCCCTTACCTTCTTTATTAGCTTCCTCCAGAGCATCTAAAATCCTTAGGGCATATTTTATCTCAGACTCGGTCGGTGCAAATTCAGCATGAATAACTTCAATCTGCCTTGGATTGATGGCCGATTTACCGGTTAGTCCTAAGCTTTTTGCTTTTGCTGTGTCCTTAGCCAGTCCCTCATAATCGTCCGTATCTGTAAATGGTGTATCGATAGAATCCACCTTCAATGCCCTACAAGCAGTGGCCACTTTATTCCGAGCATAGAAGATTTCCTCTCCCTCTTTCGTTCTTATTATCCCCAGATCCGACGTCAAATCTTCTCCTCCGAGCAAAACTCCAACCACTCGCCTAGAGGCCCGAATGACGTTAGAAACATTTTCAAGTCCGGCAGCCGTCTCTATGAGAGCTATTATTTTAATACAGCCTACTACGAAGCCTTCTTCTGCTTCAATTTTATCCAGCATAGTATCGATAAGCCTGATGCCTTCTACATCCGCCTTTGGAACCAACAAGGTGTCAGGTTTAACCCTAGCGATCATATCCACATCAAGGGACCCAAAGTCCGAATCCATCGGATTGACTCTGACAACCACTTCAACCTGTGAATAATCTATCGTTTTAAGAGCTTCTCTAACTAAAGTTCTAGCACTATCTTTTTCTGTTAAACTAACAGCATCCTCTAGATCCAGTATGATAGAATCTGCCCCAAGTATACCTGCATTTTGAAGCATGCCAGGATTGTTGCCTGGCATGAAAAGCATTGTTCTTCTTAATCGTTTCACCTTAAGCCACCTCAAAGTTTCGTCACAGATTTCATGCTAACTCAGACAACTATATAGCTCTTTTAATAGCAGTTTCAACCCTCGCCCCGATGGCATAATCCAAGGCCCCCTTATCGTGAGCCTTAATGGTGATCCCCTCAATGCCCATTTCCTTAACCTTATGTAAAATCACTTGCTTGATAACATCGCCAAACTGCTGCATTACGATACTTTCCAGTTCAAGCTCAACTTTGCCAGAATCATTGGGCATGACCATGACGAGTATGTCATTGGATTCGAGCGTGCCTGCTTTAGCAACCTTGGTAATTTTCATTTCTAACCCCTCATGTTCAAAATTCACAAAGGCAACAATTCCATCCAGCCTTCATCCTTCATACCTGGAGGGTCGTAATCACGCGGCGTGAAGCCTCTACGCGAGTCGTAGCTAAACTAGGGTTTAAAGCCCTAGCTTGGTACGACGAACGCAGGGCTAAACGAGTGTCTCACGACCCTCCATACAACACCCGATCGCCCCATTAAATTGAGGCTCCCGAGGTATAACAATCCGTCGCCCCGTGCCCTCTTCCAAAAGCTGACCTACTGCTCGGTTGTGCGCTACGCCCCCTGTAAAAACCAGAACCTCCCCAGCGAAAGAACGCAGAAGAGGCAAAATGCGTTTGACAATCGTCGCGTTAATACCGGCAGCAAGTTCAGCGAGAGGAAATCCTTCCACAATCTTACCGATGAGCTCACTCTCGCCGAATACCGCACACGTAGAATTCAACTCTACCGGGGTTTGGGAATACTGTCCAAGATCCTCAAGTGACACGTCTAGGACGCTTGCCATATTTTCTAGGTAACGGCCAGATGAGGCAGCACACTTATCATTTGTCAGAAAATCGATCATCTTACCCTTACGGACCTGAATGATTTTACTGTCTTGCCCCCCCAGATCGATCAACGTAAAATCCTTTAACCCTGTCTGATAAATCGCACCCAAAACATGAGCCTTTAGCTCCGGAATGGCCTTCCCCCCGGCAAGCTCCAAAGTATTCCGACCATACCCAGTGGAAACCAAGCAATCCACGACCGGCAGCCCCATGGCCTCAAAATCGACGACTAGCTTTTCTCCCTGTTTTCGCCCATACTCCCGGTAAAACCGGATCGTATCCAAACTTTCCAAGCGAAGGATCTCTAAATTCTTCCCCTCTGCTTGTTGCCTCATCAGAGCGATCTTCACACTCCGGCTCCCCAAATCAATTCCACAAATAGTTTGTACAGACATGTGTCGACCCTCCTTCCAAACTTCAGCAGACCCCTTTAGAGGGTCGACTCGCACTAGCGCCTCCGAACCCTCCCCGTCCTCTCCCAGCCCAGAGGGTCGTGATCACACGGCGCGAAGCCTCTACGCGAGTCGTAGCCAAACTCGGCTTTAAACCCCTTTCATAAAGCAGAGCGGAACACAAGCTCCCCTCTCGCCATCCTTGGCTACGGTGACACTAGACCATCCTTGGTCGTCGGATGTGTTCCGCCGGCCATGCGACAGGGACGACGGCACAGGACGTGCCTAGTGCAGGGTGCGCCAAGGATGGCATAGCACACTGCCGTCGCTTTGGCCGGGTATCCTGCCCGCTTGCATCAGGGTTTAAGGCCTTAGTTTGGCACGACGAACGTAGGCGCTGAGCGAAGTGTCTCACGACCCTCCTAACATACTTAAAAAGGACTCTACCCTCATTTTAGTCCGAGCATCTAAACCCGTTGGATTTTCGCCTTCCAGGGTTAGAATCGGATAGTCCAGCCTTTTGCGGATAATAAGATCCTCAATCTGACGATAACAAAAGCTTTGTGTATAATGAATGATCCCGTCCAATTGGCGACGCTCCGCCTCCCGAGCGATATCCTCAATCCGTTGAAACACTTGATAAGGATACGTGTATAAACGGTATTGTTCAACAACTTCATCTGTCTCAAAAGGCATCGAGAACTGCCTCTGAACTTCATTGAACACAACACGGGCACCCTGTTCTTCTAAGAAATTATATAGCTCCGGAAATATTGGTGGAACCCCGATAAAGCCCAGGCGAATTTCCCGTTCTTTCCCCTGCGATCTGCTAAGCACCCTTTCAGTGAACGGCTCTCGCTCGCGAACCGTTTGAATAAAGTCCTCCATCTCATGAGCAAAGCCCTCAGGATCGCCGTTAAAATCCGAACAAGAAACCTGATAAAGATGATTTTCAAACCCGCTCACACGGTTTTCTTCCCAAGTCAGCCGGTCGATTTCCCAAGCTAAAGCTCGGACCTGATCGAGACGTTTCTTTTGCTGGTATACACCTTCCCAATTAGTCCCTAAAGCTCCAATTAGCTTGTCTATTTGAAGACGGAGCATGTCAGGATCTCGGTCATATGGAAAAGCAAAGGGAATAATTCCGATCCCCTCCACCTGCCACGTCTCCATCAGAGCATGAGTGTTACTGCAGTCTCCCTGAGTCACAGCAACAATCTGGCGAATGTCCGGGTTATTTAAGGCCGTCGAATACAACCCCTTTATCCAACCGCAAACATTTCGCGGAAAGCCGGCCAACTCTGCATCTTCCACACGACGCATCGCTTCGGAACTTGTAATAAAGATATTGTTCAAATCAATTGGTGTATCCCCTGCCGCGTAAATCACTTCGACAGGCACCGTCGTTGTTAAGCCGATCTTGCCCATAATAGATGTCTACTCCTTGCGTACTATGTTTATAGAGCTTCCTTCTCTAACTCCAAAACGCTTGCCCAGAATGCGTTTTCTTCCCTTCCCGATGCTTCAAAACTGCAAGCGTCCGATTCATCTCATTATGCACGATCATGTACCCTTCATCTACCCCCATACCAGGTTTTGCAAGCATTTGATCTGGGCGAGCCGCCAGTGATACATGGACTGCAGTTCGGCCGCCGCTATCCGTCTCATTACAAGAGCCGCCGACATAGGCACCCACACCATATTTCTTGGCATAAATAACCGCTTCGATCGTGTTTTGAATTCCACCCAAGTCCGGAGTCTTGATCTGAACCATATCGGCAGCTTGAGCATCCACAAACCTAACGATGTCTTCATAAGTGTTACACCACTCATCAGCCACGATTTCTACCTTTACTCCACGTTCCTTTAAAGCATCTCGCAAAGACTTAAGTTGCTCTATCTGGCCTTCTACACTTCCGGCATCCATCGGCCCTTCAATCCGTAAGTGAAGGGGCTCAGCCGCCTTTTCCAACTTAGCAAAATAATCGACCATTCGCGCCGTATCATCTTCAAAAGCGACCCCAACCGTACCGTAGACATCGATGTGCAAAACTGGGCGGTAATCATCACTGCCAAGCGTTAAAATTCGCTTTCTAAGCCATTCTACGTAGGCTAAGAGTAATTCTCCGTTTTTCCCCAACTTTGTCTCTACATTATTGATCAACGCATGCGGTAATACCCCAGCACGTTTAATAATCGCTTTATCAGCATTATCATAGCGATCATCCCCAGTTTGCGTAAAAATCGGGACAGGCTCAAGAATCAACGGAAGTTTGTATTCCTCAAGAATCACCTCGGCCATCGTCATTTTCTTCGCTTTAGCCACCCCATCAAGAATAGCTTGGCTCACTCCATAACGAATCGCTGTGTGATAACGATCCCCATTCACTCGTTTCGAATTCTCCACTAGGCCCACCAAATGACGGAAAGAATCCAACTCCTGTCCGACCAACTTAGGCGCAATCTCTTCCAGAATAATGGGAATAAAATCCTCCGCTAAAAAAAGCGGGTCCCGCCCACCAGCCCCCGAATACTGCACAGCCGCACAATCCCCCGAAGCCACTTGCCCATCTTCCAAAATAAGCATCACAGAAATAGACTCACCCCGTTGACGAACCGCCTTAAACCCCGGAGTCATCGGCTCCCCAATATAAGTGAACCCATCATGGCTAACTCCAGCCTTAATCGCTTGTTGATCATCAAAATAAAATCCAGTAAGTCCCGGTGAAGCAATAACATCCACGATTTTCATATGCATAAGCCCCCCTTACGTATTTCTCTTCCAAGATATATCGTTACGACACAGGGACGATATATCTCCCTTTTCGTCATAATCCAAGCCTAAAATACCCCCAAGGGGCTTGGCATCCCGAACAGCCCTATCTTCTGGGAATACTAAAACATCTCCATCTACCCCAGATAGACGTTGCTTGAGACCAAGAGAACGACTAAAGCGAGCAGCCCGCCAAACTTCACGAAAGCGGCCCTGAAAACAGGGCTGAGCACAAGGATGTGCGAAGCCGGCGACTCGTCAAGGATGACGAATTCGCCGGGCACCCTGTTTGAAGGGAAGCTTGAGTGATTAGTTTGGCCTGCCGAGCGCCGGTCGTGAACGGGTCTCAATCAACGTCATCCCCAGACGGACGACCCCAAACATCAGCTAAGATGTTAGCCCCTTGGCCGCCCAACGAGCATCCCTTTACCGATTGCGTAAATATCATCAATCACCATCTGGAAGGAAGGATCTCGTCCCTCATCTCGTCCGCGCTGGGCGATACGTTCTCGATGAAACTCTTTAATCGTCTCATCGAACGGGATATTTCCAAAATCCAAGAGACGAACCGCACCCGTAGTATCTCGTGCAGGGAGAATCTTGCCAGCATTAAAACGGCTTGGTGCGAAGGGAACATCAATAACCCCTGCTTGAAACGCTCGCACGGCCCCCACTGCAGCATCCCCTTCGCCTAGTTCGAGGACTCGATCGAGAATAGCTCTGGTTTCCGCCAGAATCATTTCTTCTTCTAAGGCAAGCTCCGCTGTCATGGGCAACGTTTGGTCTTTCAACATATTTAAAACCTGCTTAGTGGCACGGATACCTGCCGCATTGGCTTCTTTAGTAGGGATACCAAGTGCTTCATGCGGCGTCTTGACGATAACTTTGGAAGCCTTACCCAAGGCCGCGGTCACCGCTCCCCAGGAAATAACTCCAAAGGCTTTCGCTTCATCTTGCGGGAAACCTCCCATCCATTGATGAAAGACCGTGGTAATCATCACTTTGGGATAGCCTAGTTTTCCCAGGTACTCTTCCGCTAGAATTGGCAGGGTATGTAGTGCAGCAACATCTTGAATGAGATTACCGCATTGTCCGTACCCAAGAGTCAGACTACGAACCCCTTGAGCTACCGCGAGGATTCCTTCAAGAACCGCCACCGCATGTGAAACGGCGGGTGGAACCAATGTCCCGGTCAACGGGCCGAACGGCTCACGGTTGATTTTTACCCCTTGCTCCTCGTACAGGCCGATGAGGCGATCCACATACTGCCAGTATTTAATGGTACTTTCGATGGAAACGTCTTTGGAATAGGGGATGTTATAAGAAATTCCGCCACCTTCATAATCCGTAAAACCGCCAGCAATCGTAATTTCGGCAAGCAAACGTGCATCTGGCGTCCCATGACGAACTTGAACTGGCACTTGAACACTCTCGACCACTCGTCGGCAAGAGGCAACCCCATGGTTTACAGCCGGAAATCCATTGAGCATCGATCGACCGATGGATTGGCTTTCTTCTATTCCTGCTTGTGCTTCGGTATAACGATTTTGCCGGGTATAGGAATCGATCGTGGACGGCAGGAAATCTGCCCCGCCTTCATCTTGAAGGAAACGCAACAACTCAATATGCTCATTGAGAAGGGCTACACCAGCGCGTGGTTGGGCAAAGGTGATGCCTTTTGCTTTTCCCTCCGCGAGTTTCTCTGCGAAAATTTTGCTTTTGGGTAAGGCCTTGTGATATCCGACCGCTTCTTCAAAGTTGACATCCTTGCCTGTCTCCCATTGTCCCAAGACTTCCTGACGCTGTCGCTGAAACTCTTCGGCATCTATTTGTCGAACTGATAATTCCATGACTGAACCCCCTTCTATAATTTAACCACATACTTTTTCATCATCCGCAGCGCGACTAATGGTGACACTTCCCGAAGCAGCCCCATAGCAGCTAAAATATAGTCTTTATCTAAATAAAAGGCAGCCTTTTGGGGTTTTAGAATCGTAGGTTCCTGTGAATCAAAAACCACCCCTTGTAGTATTTCCAAGACATTTAGGTGATGAAGAAGGACTCCTCCCGTCCCAATCACCACGGGTAGCGGCGTCAAATCCTTTCCGTATTGTACATAGGTTGCACCGAACGGGGTATAAACCACCTCAATCGTTCCCACATGTCGATCAACCGCCAAACCCACGGCCATTCTACCCATTGCTACATCAAACTTGGCTTCCTCGTTCGTTTGGGGGATTCTCCAAGGATCTTCTTTACATAAGCCCAGTTGGCACGCCACTTGATCATCGGTCCAGCCTAGATATTCAATCAAGCGTTGTCCGGCTACTTCCACGAGCGCTTCCGAGCTGTAGCGCATCCCAAGATCGCCCTCTACCGTCCGTTTGGCATACGGTTCTGGCAGACCTTTCAGCATCACGCTAGGTTTGCTCGGATCACCTTTGGCAATTGAATGCACATCCGTCGTGGCCCCCCCGACATCTACTACCATCAATTCCCCCATGCCCCGTTCGGAGCCGTACCCCTGAGCCAAAAGTTCTGCCGCTGAAAGCACCGCTGCTGGTGTAGGCATCAAGATTCGCTCCAGGAATTCCTCGGCCTTATCCAACCCCTTAGCCTTGATGATGTGAGTTAAAAATACATCTCTAATCGCCAACCGAGCGGATTCTACTGCCAGTACACCGAGCTCTGGCATCACATTATCTGCCACAACAACAGGGTCATGCCGCTTTCGTAAAATCTCCGCAGCTTGGGCAGACGCAACTTTATTTCCCGCTATCACAACGGGAAGACCATAGGGTAGCCTACAAAGCATTTCTGCATTTTTAAGGAGTATTTCTTTATTCCCGCCGTCCGTCCCACCGGCTAACAAAAGGATATCCGGCTTAGAAACTATAATTTTCTCGAGATCCTGTAGAGTCAGTTCATAACTGAAAACTTGGAGCACTCGTGCACCCGCTCCCAGAGCGGCCCGTCTAGCCGCTTCTGCTGTCAACTCTTTCACCAAACCGCTGGCAATCATTTTCAATCCACCAGCCGCACTGCTACAGGCGAGCTTACGAACAAACTTCCACCCTCCTGTAGGTTCAGGAATCTGAGCTAACGCCGCATTCAACCCGTCCATAATATTTGTTTCAATCGTCGTACCTGCTCGGGCCGTCCCGACGATCTCCTCACAATCAAGATCTACAATGGTCACCTTAGTGTATGTACTACCAAAATCAATGAGAAGGACTGCTTGCAATGTCCATTCCCCCTTAATCGTTTGTGATCCCTTCAATCTCTCGTAAGGCCTAAATCCTTGCGCAAATCGTCAATTGGAGTCTCAGGCATCGTTCCGGGTGGGTAAACCCGATCAAAGCCCATGGCTAAGAACCGTTCTTTGACCGATTCAAAGTCCTGTTTTCCCACCACCAGATTGCCACCAACATACATCAAAATGTTGCCGATTCCAGTTTCTTGACACTTCTCGCGTAAACCCCGACAATCCATCTCTCCATGTCCATACAATGATGAGACTAACAAAACATCAGCATTCGTCTCGACTGCCGCGTGAATAAATTCCTCCTGAGTTGCGAGCACCCCTATATTGATCACTTTAAAACCCGCTTGAGTAAAGGCATAGTCCAAAATCCGATTTCCAACGGCATGCACATCAGATCCGATCACCCCTAATACCAAGGTTTTCTGTTCCACAATGAATACCTCCTGGTTTTATTTCTATCGTCTTAACTCTCACCTAAAATTACTTGCTCAACAAGATCAATCGGTTCTTGAAGGAGCGTATTTCCCACTTGTCGGAAAAGACCTGGATCCCCGCTCACAAAATAACGAGCACGCCAATGGTTTTTCCCCAAGAGCGGATTGGAAGGTACCACAACTAGACCCGATCGTTCCCACTCTTCCATATGTTGAAGCAAATTTTCCAGCTCTTTCACGACTGCCAAAGCCGGATCGATGATCAAGACATCTTCGCCTAAGATCTCCTGAAGGACAGGTTCAATGAATGGATAATGCGTGCACCCCAAGATAAGAGCATCGACACCCGCTGCCTTCATCGGAGCCAGATAAGTTTGAGCGATCCCTCGGGCTTCTGCAGAATTGGCGAGCCCAGCCTCAATCAAGGGAACAAAGAGAGGGCAAGATTGTGCACTGACTAGGGAAATGACCTGTTCCCCTTGCTGCCATGCCTTTCGGAGTACTAAGTCTTCAGGTAGACTCCCTTTCGTCAGCGCTCGGCTCACCCCTGAAGAATATGCCTTGCTTCGTACGGTGGTTTCCGTGGCAATCAACCCAATCCGACCTGCTATCGTTTTTTCAACCGCCAAACGAGCCCCAGGTTCGACCATGCCGATCATTGGAATGTCAAAGTGCTCTCTCAAAACAGGGAGCGCGGTTGCCGAGCTGGTATTACAGGCTACGACGATCACCTCGGCACCTTGTCCAATCAGAAAGGTGACAATTTCTTCTCCGAATCGGATGAGCTCTTCGCGGGAACGGTTGCCATACGGAACCCGAGCCGTATCTCCAAAATAAACAATTCGAACATCTAGCAGTCTCTCCAAAATTTCTTTCATGACGGTAAGCCCACCTACCCCAGAGTCAAACATACCAATGACACGTTGTTTTTTCAAAACTTCCCCCCCTTTATTTCAAGCAAAGCGCCCCTCAGTAAATTAAGGCTTCCTGCGTCTGGTTCAAAGCGAAATTCGATACACTCCATATTTTCCGGAAGTGCCTTTTCAACCCGAAATCGAAGCTTTGGAGCAATGATGACAGCCCCACATTCCTGCAAGGCCTCACGCAAATCCGTCTCCTTCGGCTGAATTAGGATTCTTAAGGTCGGGTATAAGTTGGCTTGATTCAAGGAATTTTTAACGTTCTCGGAAAATTGATGGCTTTCACAAACCAGGGCCAACTCCCTGCCCACGGTCAATTTAGCGATGCGCACAATTGTTTCAAGTTTGGGCTGAAGTGAAATTCCTAGAATTGGAAGAGCCAGCTTGTCTAATAGAGTTTTGACTTCTGCAAGGTGATTCACTCCTGTGACAGCCATATCCATTCCTGCTAAACGCTCTTGCACTCTAGGCGATTCCTGGAGTTCGGAGAGCAAAAAAGGCAACAAACTCACCCCTGGACCGAGATTCCAATTGGCTTCTGACAGTTGCTCAGGATAACCGACCACAAAGACCACTTTTCTATGAGAAAGAAGATCTTTCTTTTCCATCCCGCGCACATGAACAAAAGAGACAAAGTCATCAATCGAGAACCCCAGCCCCACTGCCTCTTCCATAGCTACATCCACGATACGCAAAACCTTCTCTTTGCGACCTTCCTGCTGCATAATCAATAACGTATCCGCAACAAAAGTCCCTCGTCCTCGTACAGAATTCAAGATCCCTTCACTCTCTAATTCCTTATACGCTTGGCTCACAGTATTTCGACTAACCGCTAAGCGCTCAGCCAATTCCCGCTCTGTCAACAGCTTCGTACCCGCAGACCAAGCCCCTTGGGTAATTCGCAGTCGAATCTGTTCTTTAAGCTGAATGTAATAGGGCACGCCACTTTGGCGATCCAGATCCATTAAAAACCCCTCTTCCCAACCCCAGCTACACTTCTATTAAATAGGATTGGATCGATCCTTATTGGCATGGTTAATCAGTCCAATCCTACACTTATTAATTCGCCATTTTTTTGGATTTTCCTTTTTATTTTAGACTGATAAACCTAATTTAATATTCATAATTGCCCTAAATCATGCCAAGTTAACTTATGCACCCCCAAACATATGCGTTCCTATCTGCAAAAAAGACCTGTCACAATTAGTACAGGTCTCTGACGGTGAGCATTCTTTAACAGTACTTCCTTTCTCTGTGAATTCTTAGAGATTAGTTTGCTCATTTACATAGAAACAATGTGTTATCGACGGATTCAGTTATATTGTCATAATGAATAAAAGAGGCAGGAGATTTGGTTTAATTTCCAAATCCCCTGCCTCTTTACTTAAATGATGTGCTTAAACCAATGGTTTAACGGTTCAGTATTTGCCGAAGCTGTTGCTCTAGATCATTAGAAACGCCGCTGTTATTACCCACAACAGTTGCTTTGGAAATATACCCTTTGTTAAATAACAAGAAGTAGTTCAAACTCGACGGAAGCGAATTCTCAGGAAGCATAGCGACAAAGCCCCCGTTTTTAGCAGCCAGAGCGGCTGTCAACAAGGCATCAGCATAGGGATTCCCTGCACTGACATCATCTTGACGGACAAGACCGGATGTAAAGTAGAGCGGGGATTGGGGAGCTTGGGTGTTGAAGAGATTTTGGAAGATGATGGATTGGGTGTCATAACGGTCAAATCCACCCCAGCGTTTGACCAAATACTTCGAACTTAGTTGACTTTCCACTTGAGCTCCGATAACCGCGGTGCCTCCAAGCAAGATAACGTTACTCGCCTTGAGATCGGTCAAAGCCTGAAGGGTCGAAGCTGGTAATACATCTCGATCAGTGAGTAGAATTGGGCTTCCCTGCTCGGCGGCAAAGGCACTGATTGCGATCGCATCTGGTATAGCGTACCCATTAGCGATATAGACAGTATGGGTGGGATCTATCCCCACATTAGACGAGATCATAGCGGCTGTATCATACGTTTGTTGTCCAGCAATCCGTGTGACAGTAAATTCGTTACTCAAAGTGTCCTGAATATCTTGAGCAATAGCAACTGTTCCTCCAACAATGTATACATTCTTAGCCCCTAAAGCATGAATCTCCGCTAGCGTCCGATCATCTAATTTTGTAGAATTGGTCATCAGAATCGGCGCATCAAGCTTCTTAGAAAGTGGAGCCGCAGCGAGAGCATCCGAGAATTGATCATCTCGTGCCAAGATCACATTGGGGGTTCCTAGCGTCCAACCACTCTGTGCAATAGCAACCGATAGGGAGACATTATCTTCCGTTGTACCTCCGATTCTGGCATTTTGAGTATAGGCTGGAAGAACCGGAATCGTACCGATCACATGTCCAGCGTAAATAATGTTGACTGTTCCCAATAAGGTCGGCGTCATGTTGAAGGTAAACGTTCCATCACTAAGTGTTGTGTAGTTTGAGTTCGTTCCACCTACTAGAGTGCCGTCTACAGATCCGGATTTACGAACCAATGGATTCCCAGCGGAATCCGTAACCTTAACCGTTATGGTTTTATCAGTATTAATAACGAGAGAGTCTGTAATGATGGTTCTAGCGTTCAGGACTGTAATAGTCCCTGCTGCTAGGGCTGTACCTAAAGCTCCTTGACGTATGACTAACTGATAATCTCCAGCGGTTTCTAACGTAACGTTTGAAATTGTGTAATTTCCGGAGTTTCCAGAAATGGGGAATAATTTCGAAACCCCCTTAGCATCTGTAATGGTGGCGCTACCCACGGATCCCGAAAAGGGGTCAGATTTATTATCCCAAAGTTGAACATTTATACTACTTACTTCTCCGGCAATCAGTGTAGAATCTGCGCTGGTCGCAAAATTGAGCCATGATAGCCATGTACTACCATCATCAACTGTACTCGCTGAAGCAACCCCCGGTATCATTCCGATCAGCAGGAACACGATCATCAGCACACCCAATACTGTTCTAGCATGAGTTTGTCTTTGTTTCCCCACAACTATTACCCCTTCCGATAATAACATTTATACCACTTGTGTGCGTTCCTTGTGCAAAGAATAGCCGCCCTTCATAAGCCTGATTCTGTTTACTCATACCTCAAGGCATCAATCGGATCCATGGCAGCAGCCTTTCGTGCCGGGAAAACTCCGAAGATAATACCGATAGCTGCAGAGAAACCAAAAGCAACGAACACGGAAGTCATTGAAATACTGGTACTCATCTTCAAAGCCGTACCTGCTAGGTTAGACCCTCCATAACCAAGGGCGATGCCAATCCCACCCCCTAGTATACTAAGCACGACCGCCTCAATGAGAAACTGCAAGAGAATATCCATACCTTTAGCACCGATCGCTTTTCGGATTCCGATCTCCCGAGTTCGTTCGGTGACCGAAACGAGCATAATATTCATGATTCCAATCCCGCCAACCAGCAAGGAAATGCCCGCGATACCGCCCAGGAGCATGGTCAAGGTTTGAGTTACTCCTGTCATGGTTGCTAACATATCGGCCTGATTCTGAACCGTAAAGTCATCCGTTTTGCCAGCCGCAATTTTATGGGCTTTATGCAGAGCTGCAGTAATCTCATCTTGGGCCGTTTGCATCTGGTCCGCTGAAGAAGCCGATACCAAGATACTACGCACCGTCTTTTTCCCGATTAAGCGCGCCTGAACCGTTGAAATTGGAGCGGTAATCATATCGTCACTACTCATAAATCCAGTTGACCCTGTAGCAGTTGTCACTCCAATAACCTGAAAAGGAACGTTATTAATTTTAATAATTTTCCCGATAACTGAAGCATTTGCGTCCCCCATAAGGTTTGTAACCACTGTTGGGCCTAGGACAGCAACTCTTGCGCTGCTATCCACATCCTCTTGCGTAATAAAACGACCACTAGCAATAGTGACATTTTTAATTACCGCATAGTCCGCTGTGGTTCCATTAATACTTGTGGAAGTATTTCCCGAACCAAAGACCACTTGCCCATTTGAGCTTGATACTGGAGCAACTGCTTTTACAGCCGTACCAATCTGAATCTTGGTAACATCCGTCATACTTAGGGTGTTTGAGCTGCCAGCTCCCCCTTTAACCCCTCCGGAATTCGACTGTCCTGAGCTAATTGTTAGAAGATTTGAGCCGAGTCCCTGAATCTGGGAGGTGATCGAAGCGGTTGCCCCATTACCGATCCCAACCATAGCAATGACTGCCGCCACACCGATAATCATCCCGAGCATTGTCAAAGCTGACCGAAGTTTGTTTGCACGCAAAGCCCTAAGAGAGACTCGAATACTTTCAAAAAAGTTCACTTTGCTGCTCCCTCCTCAAGGACTTGCGCTTGAGCCTGACGTTGATTTTCTACTATTTCGTCCCCTTCAACATGCCCGTCACGGAAACGCACAATCCTTTGGGTAAATTCTGCAATATCAGGTTCGTGCGTTACAATAATAATCGTATTACCGGACGCGTGCAGGCGCTGAAAGATCGCCATTACTTCTTCACTGGATCGACTATCTAAGTTCCCGGTAGGTTCATCAGCCAGTATGATCGCAGGTTTTGTGACGAGAGCACGCGCTATGGCTACCCGCTGTTGCTGACCACCAGAAAGTTCTTTGGGACGGTGATGAATCCGACCGCCCAAACCGACAGATTCTAAGGCGGCAATGGCGCGTGCTCGTCTTTCTTTGCCCCCTACCCCTGCATAGAGCATGGGTAGTTCTACATTTTCTACCGCCGTTGTCCGGGCAAGAAGATTAAATCCTTGAAAGACAAAACCGATCTTGCGGTTGCGAATCACAGATAAGTCATCACCACTGGCCTTCGCTACATCAGTTCCGTCAAGATAATACTCACCTTCCGTCGGGGTATCCAAACATCCTAAAATATTCATCATGGATGACTTGCCGGAACCAGAGGGTCCCATAATTGAGACAAATTCATTAGCTCCTACATGAAGGTTCACCCCGCTTAAGGCCGCCACTTGAATATCACCGTTCGCATATATTTTTTTAATCCCTTTGAGATTTATCAAATAGCATCCCTCCTGACGTATTCGTCAAAGCACGTTCAACTTAGTTTCCTCTGTTACCGCCGCCACCGCTCATTGCTCTAGCAGGGTTACCGCCACCACCGCCTAAGCTAAATCCCGAAGTGGTTTTAGCTGTCGTAGAAGACGAACGAGTACCGATAATCACTTCTTGCCCTTCTTCTAGGCCACTTTTTATTTCCACATTCGTGCCATCATCTAAGCCGATCTCCACTGGAATATATCGGACATTCGCCATCGCATTTCCGGTGCCTGTGTTTCCAGTCCTTGTGTTTCCAGAGCCTGCATTTGCTGAATTATTGGGTTTAGTGTTTGCTTGATTTGCTGAATCCGCTTTTCCTGCACTAGTACTTGAAGTAACAGGAACAGTGACCCCTGTTTGTTTTCCTCTTGTTTTGACTGCTTCGCTAGGAACGGTTAAAACATTCTTGACCTCCGCCACAGTGATGTTTATATTGGCATTCATCCCTGCACGAAGCAAATCGCTGGCCTGATCTACGGTCGACGTGACAGTATACGTCGTAACATTCTGGGTGGTTGTGCCTTGTAAGGCAACTAAGTTCACGGTCCCGCTGATATGCTGATTTGGATACGCATCAAGGGTAATATCTACCTTCTGTCCCACTTTGACCTGCGTAATATCCGACTGATCAATCGCTGCGTCCACTTCAAGCTTATCCCCCGTAGGAGTGATCGTGATGATGGACTTAGCATCTGAATCTTGGCCCAGTTGAAGTGGGCATGTGACAACCACAGCGTCAACTGGTGCAACTATTGAGGCCTCATTTAAATCTGCCTGGGCACTGGCTAGTTGAGCCTGCGCTATTTGAATAGCTGCTTGAGCCGATTGAACATCTGATGATTTCGGACCCTGAGCTTGTTGATCCACTCCATATTGAGCGGATGTAACATCTGCCTGGGCAGCAACTAATGCGTTAGCCGCCCCTCCATTTTGGAGATTGTTAGCTGCGGTTAAAGCATCCAATGCCTGATTCAGAGCGTTCTGAGATGATTGAATGGAGGACGAATTTCCACTCTGCTGCGCCTTAGCCAAATTATCACTTGCCTGTTTGACATTCTGATTCGCCAGGGTGACTTGATTAGCCAAATAGCTCGCATCCGCATTCTGCTTGGCAGATGTTAAATTCTGCTCTGCTTTGGCAAATGCCGCCTGTGCTTGAGCATTGGTTTGGCTATTGAAAGAACTTTCGAGATTTTGAAATTTGGACTCGGCGGACGTTACATTGGCCTGTGCTTGCAAAACGGCCGTTTTGAGCTTCGTATCATCTATCCTGGCTAGAACTTGCCCTGCTTTAACTGAATCCCCAGCCTTGACATTGAGCTCCACGATCTTTCCGGCTTGCGAACTATTTCCGGTTGTTGGAAAGGTTAAAGGAATAGAGTGGGGGTAATTGACCGTTCCAGTTGCCGTAATCACCTTGTTGATATCTCCCATTTTTGCTTTCGCCGTGATATTAGTGGCTACAGCAGGTTTAGCCGTGAATTTTTTATACCCCCAATAACCGCCCCCCAAGACCAAAACACCCAAAACCCCAATGGTCACCCATTTTTTGTTCATACTCTTTCTCCTTTTTAAAACAGACTTGATCATTTAAAGGAAGATCTAACAGTGATCAAACATAATTTCCTTTCTAAACTTACCACAGTATTATGGTCAAATAGCGAAGGACTTCTCAAGATATTGTTAAGGTTGTTTAATCGTTACATTTGGATTTACAGGCAATAAGATCGAAAAACAACTTCCCACGCCCATTTTGCTTTTCACATGAATGGAACCTCCATGCGCCTGGATGAATTCCTTGGCAATTGCGAGCCCTAAGCCCGTTCCGCCACTTTCCCGCTCGCGGGCTTTGTCCACACGGTAAAAACGGTCAAAGATATGCTCGATTTCTTCCTCTGGAATTCCCTCTCCAGAATCCACCACCGTCACTTGGACCCACCCTTCAGATCGCACATTCTCCGTGTTCTTTTCTTCTTTGCGATTCGACCCTTCTACTTTTTCCCCTTTGCGCCGGAATACAGCACGCAAACGATACGCATTTCCCTCGCTCACCATTTCCTCTTCAGCAGAAGCTTCTGCCTCAGCAAGTAACACTCGCAAAGAACCCCCAGGCGGCGTGTGCAAAAGAGCATTCCCGATCAAATTCACAAACACCTGGGTTAAGCGATCCGGGTCACCGGTGATTTCTGGCACATCTCCCGCAACTTCGATATGCAACTCCCTTTCCTCGAATTCAATCGCGAATTGCTCAGTAATACGTTCTACCAACTGTCTGAGATCGACCGTTCTTAAAGCCATTGGCAATTTACCAGCTTCCGCCAGACTCAGTTGTTGGAGATCTCTCACTAAGCGAATAAGTCTTAGTGTCTCATCTTGAATTGGGAGAATCGTTTCGGGTGTGGAAGGAAGAACCCCTTCCTGGATCGATTCTAGTTTTCCGAGGATTACCGCAAGTGGTGTACGCAATTCATGGGCAATGTCCGCCACCATATTGCGCCTGACTTCCTCATTACGGGTCAATTGTTCGGTCATTCGGTTGAAGTCCCTGGCTAGAGTCGCGATATCTCCATTCCCCTTTACCTCAACCCGCGAAGAGAGATCTCCCTTCCCCACTTTCCGAACCGCCTCCATGAGACGACTTAAGGGCATCGTGAAATGTCGTGTCAGCAACAGACCCAGGAGTAAGGCGACCAAGGAAGTGATACTCAACCCTATGAGCATCGCCTGGATAATCGATGTCCCAATTGTTTTGGCAAGTTTACCCTCCATAACTGAAGGACGTTGTTCCTGCCAGAAATGTCCTACCACATTTCCCTTTACCTTAATTTCCTGCCATTGTTTTGAAATTTTATCGTCTATAGAAATCATGGCAAGCTGTTTTCCCATCTCTTTATTAGATGGGTCTGCTACGACTTTACCGTCTTGGTCAAAGACCAAAAAGCGTTGAGGATCACGAGGGGGACGTCCAAGTTTCTGATCGGGCGACACTTCACTGAGCTTCAAGATATAATCCTGAACTCCACCCCAACCACCGTGGCCCTCATAATAAATACTTAGGGACTGATTCAAACGCTCACTAAATGCTTGTTGAACGTAGCTTTCAGCATGCCCGAGCAAGGCCTCAGTTGATATCAAAGCGATCGAAGTAAAGACGATGGCCATAAAAAAAACCATACCAACAAGGGAAAGAATGAACTTACGCCGCAAGGTCATAGCCCTTCACCGAACCGATACCCTACCCCAAAGACTGTTTCCACATATTTCGGGTCACTCGGGTTGTCTTCAATCTTCTTACGCAAATTAGAAACGTGCGTATCGATAGAGCGTTCATAATAGAGATATTCTTCTCCCATGGCCTGACGCAAAAGTTGAAGACGACTATAAACCGTCCCCGGACGTGTTGCGAGTAAATGGAGAATCTTGAATTCGGTCGGTGTAAGGAGTAATTCCTGCCCACGTTTCGCGACTTTGTGACTTGAGACATCGATACTCAGCTCTCCACGGACTAAGATCGAAGCATTCGTTTCCTGTACCCCCCCTGAGGAACGCCTCAGCACGGTTTTTATCCGCGCTGCCAATTCCCGAAGACTAAAAGGCTTAACGATATAATCGTCCGCCCCGAACTCCAAGCCCAGGACTCGATCGATTTCCTCTGATTTTGCCGTCAGCATAATAATCGGTATCGTGCTCGTCTCACGCAAGTGTTTGCACATTTCCAACCCGCTCATCCCTGGCAGCATCCAATCCAACAGGACAAGGTCCGGCTTTTCTCGTTCGATCAGCTCCATACCTTCATGACCATTGATCGCTGTTAGAACGGTAAATCCTTCCCGTGAAAGGTAGTCTCTGACAAGGGTTAGGATTTCTGATTCATCATCTACTAAGATAATTTTCATCAACGCTCGGCGATTACTCCACCATCCTCATTATGTGGCGGAACAATCACCTTCCCTCCTTTCTATGAAACCTTTTATTTTCTGTCTGCAAAATTTTTTTAATTTAGATAACTTAACGTTCAAAACTAAGTAATTTTTCTTATTCGATAATTTAAGTATACAGCCTATGTCTTAGATGTATTTGGGATACTTCTCAAGATTTTATGGAGATTACACTATAAAATAATACCCTCACTTAAGCCATCCTAAGCAAGGGTATATCAAAAACGATTATTTTTACCATTCCCCCATGATCAGAGACCTAAATTCTCGAATGACCAAGTCTCTCCCATAACTATAGTTTAGCATAAATCATAAATTTATACACTTAGATGATGCATTTCGATAAATACGAATAAAACGGATACCTTACTTTGAAGATATCCGTTTCGATTATTAAGAATACTCAATCGACTTATTAAGTTGAACTAGGAGGATAGTCGAAGAGGTTAAGGGAACTCGGCGAGGAATTCGGCAACGCTCCATTACTGGTTTTGCCTGGTGCTGTTAAGCCTGTACCTGTCGCTCCAGATCCTGTGTTCGATTTTCCGGAGGCATTATTGCCAGAACTCGTGATCCCCGGAAGAATTGGGTTATCAGCGGCTGCTCCTTTGATTAGGCTCGCTTTATTCACCAAATGAGTAGCATCAACCGTCCCATACTTAGTTACAGGTTTTCCCTCAACACGAATTTGAACCTGCTTGATTGTCGAGAACTGAGTCAACGTATTGACAAGCCCATAGAGAGCGATTTCAGGAGTGACCTTAGAATTGGGTTTTAGAAATTCTTTACTTAAGTCTACGATGGCTACGTTTTCTTTAATAGCTATATCGAGTAGCATTGTGGACGTTGGGACAGAGCTTTGCATAGTTCCTTTGGTAGTGGGCCCTTTAATCCACTGATTGACAGTCTCTCTAGCTAAACTCACCGTCTTAGGCAAAATTCGTTCTTCTTTTAGCAAAGCTTTCCCCGTTGAATCCGCAAAGTATAGCACAATCGCTTTCGGATCTGCCGAGGTTGTCGTTGTAGAGGCTGTGGTCGCAGCCGGGAGAGTGGTCGTTTTATCCCCACCAATAAAATCACCTAATGAAGTCGAGGTCCCTTCCTTGTTCACCAACGTTTCCAGCGTCCCACAGCCTACAAGGAACATTAGACTCAAGAAAACAACCCCCATAAGTAAACTGTTCCGCATTCGCACTTTCACAACGCTCATATTTCTTGCCCCTTCCCTAGACGTATTTCCATCCATTTCATCCTTACTCTAAACCTATGCTTTGTCCCTAAAAATAGTACAGGACTCTTCAACACCTTTTTGTATAAAGCACAGCCTTGAGCAATAAATATGGGTATCTGAAGTTATAGAAAGGAGCTCCTCATGCATGACATGTTTGAAATTATTTGGATCAGTACGATCGCTGGACTTGCCACAACGCTTGGCAGCCTACTTGTCCTCTTGTTTGGTAAGCCACAAGAACGTATCCTAGCCTCCCTCTTAGCCGGCGCAGGCGGGGTGATGCTTGCGGTGGTAAGCGTAGATTTGCTCCCGAGCGCCTGGGAGACTGGGCCGCCGCTTCAAGTCGGCATTGGATTTATTCTAGGCCTTCTTTTCATGTTCCTTGCTGATAATCGTCTCAATGTCTCTACTAATACCCTTCCCCTGTCGCGGCGCCAACGACTAAAAAGAACCGGACTACTTGTCGCCACGGGGATCGCCTTACATGATATCCCAGAGGGCATGGCCATCGCCGTCAGCCAAGAAGCCGCCCCTAACCTCGGTCTTCTTATTGCCTTTGCCATTACCTTGCACAATCTTCCTGAAGGGATGGCCACAGCAGCGCCGTTAAAAATGGCACAAATCCGAGGGTGGAAGATCCTACTACTTAATGTCGGAATCGCTTTTTTTACCCCACTCGGTGCTTTGCTCGGTCTCTTCGCCCTCGAAAGCGTGCAAAACTCTCTCGCCTTCTTTCTGGCCTTTGCAGCCGGTGCCATGACATTTCTTGTCTTCGCCGAACTCATGCCCCTTTCCCGTGAACGGCACCCTCATTATGCCTTACTCGGGGGAGTAGTCGGCTTCATCTTATTCGCACTAATCAGCCTTCTCCACCCAGCTTAACTAATGTTAAATTTACACTGCCCAAAAAGGGGAGACCGAATCTAATCGGTCTCCCCTAATTCAAATCACCCTTCTTGTATCGCGTTAACCCAGAGTCCACCTAAGCGCTTTTGCGTCAAGACGCAAACAGCCTCCCATCGTCCCAATTCCTGTCGACCCCAGACCAGAGGAAGTTTCTTAGCTTAGAGAAGCACTTTAGTGGAATTGCGTCAATGAGCAAGAAACGAACGGGACTTGTCCATGGATGGACTGATGCCGCGGCGCCAAGGATGGCAAGGAACGACGCATATGCAAACAGCCTCCTATCGTCCCAACCCCCGTCAACCCCAGCCAAGAGGAAGTTTCTTAGCTTAGTGAGCACTTTAGCGGAATCGCGTCAATGAGCGCAGACGATTAGGCGTAAGAAACGCAACGGTTCACATGCAGAAAGCCCAGAGGTTTTGCGTTTTAGCCTCATCGTCAAGCGAATAGCGATGCAGCGGTGCGAACGGGCTAAGAAACTGACTCTCTCTACTTAAGAATTTGAGCCGCATAATCCCCCATCGTCGTGTACCCTTTAGCATTGGGATATTTCCCATCTGCCGATAAGCCATTTAAGTATTTTCCTCCCGCATCAAACAAGACAGTCGAAAAATCCAGAGTCAAGATCGTTCCCTTCTGCGCGTAGCTCAACTCCCAATCACGAATTTCTTTAATATTTTGTTGAGCCCCAGGATACCCGATCGGCAGGGCCAACACAGGAATAATATGATTGGCCTTTGCCTTTTCTACGATACCTTCCACATTGGTTTGAACCTCCTTAAGAGGCACCCCTTGAATGGCATCCCCCATCCCCGCAAAAATAATAACCCGACCTGGTTTCTCAGCTGCTACATCTGTATCAAAGCGAGCAAGCAAATCTTTTGCAGTCTGTCGAACTTTTCCCTTATTGACCACGGGGACCTTGAGGACTTCAGCAGTGCGCTGGGTCCAGGAATGCGACGAATCCAAAGGATATCCTAATGTAAATGAGTCTCCCAAAGCGACAATTTTCGGATCGCTAGGGGATTGTGTCGAACTCGATGTTCCTTGAGTAGCACTCGTTCCTGTTTGATTGGCAGGCACTTTACCATTTTTACCCCATATTCCAAAAAAGCCAGCGATCAGTACAATAAGGGCAAGCCCAGTAGCCACTTGAATTAAGCGCATTTGCAATCGATACGTCCGCATGATAATTCCTCCCTTTCCCTAAAATATTCTACACGATTCCCTACTTTCCTTCCGCCTACTACTTATGACTTCACCACAAATGTACCATTGTATCATGACATATTAAACCTCATCATACACCAGAGTGCCCTTCTAAGCATAATTTATATAAGGAAAAAAGGAGGTGCCCTATGAGTTACATCGACAAGGCCCGCGAGTTGGGGGAGGCCCTTTCTCACACTCCTGAAATTCAGGGATTAAAGACTGCTGAGGCTTCCATTATGGCCGACCCAGATAGCAAAGAAGCCTTTAGCCAATATCAGGAAAAAGAGCGTGGGCTTGTAACCACCCAAATGCTTAGCAAAGTCATTCCAGAGAAGGAGTCCATAGCGTTAATCGATCTTAAAATACGTCTTATGAATCGCTATCCACTGATCAAAGCGTACTTTGTTCAACAACAAAAATACGAAAAACTCATGGCCATGGTTAACCTAACTCTAACCACCTCAATGCACGGCATGCCTTCGGCCAATGATCTTCCCATTCCAGAAGAATTGAAAGGCATGGCCCAACAAATCCTTGACAAAATCGGCGGCGGAAACATGGAAAAAATGCAAATCTCTCCAGAAATGCTGCAAGGCATAAAACTTCCCCCCGGGATTAAATTGTAAAAAGGATGTGTTCTTGAGAAGTGCGACCCGACGGTTATCACGGACCCCAGCTCATTAACGATATTACGCATCCGGTGACCTTAATTGCGTTCCTTATCGTCATCTTGTTAGGGGGATGGGTAATTATTCGCACTTGGTTCTGATGGTAGGCAAGAAAGGAGGAGCGCCGTGATAAATCGACATGATTGTGAGCCCCCATTACCGGCGACTCCTTTCTCCTTTTCCATCCTAGTGGACAGCCCTACTCGACGCAGTTTACCATTCTGCCCGGTGAGTGCTCTCATATTTCCTCTGGCAAAGACGGAAATCCCCTTCGCTTCCATGATTGTCGCTGGCTTAGATGTACTCATGGCTTTTCTCTTCAAACGAGCCTTGGCTCATCCTCCAGACCTTTCACGCACCTCTCCAGATATTTATCCCGTGACTCTGACCCTGCCGCAACTCACCCAACTCATGCAATCCGCGATGAATGGGCAAGTTCCCATGCCACTACCCGTTCAAACTGCGCCTGGCCAAGGCATTGGACCCGTCGGGGGGGATGAACCGCTTTTTCCCGATAATTTAAGTGTATCCTTGGTTGTCGCAGCACCGTTTGCTCCCTTCGACGGCAGCCCCGATACTTCGTTTAACGTTCCTTTATTTGAAATTCCAGGAGCCCCAGGCAACCTAATTATTGCCCTCGGGGCACTTATTGCTCAGTTCTTGATTGAACGGGCTGGAGTTGGAACACCTAATGGAAGTGCGAGTGGGATTGGAAACGTAATTTCCATCGGCAAACTTTCTAAGATCAGCGGTCAGAAGGGAGGGACCCCACATGTCCACACTAGTTCCACCCTATAATACAGTCTATCCTGCCTCTTATCCGCAGGGATACCCGCCTGTTCCTCCAGATGGATGTACAACTAGATGTTTGAATCCCAAGACACCGGAAACCTGGAATTATGGCTTTCGTCGCCTCGTTCCTCTTCTACAATCCCCGCCCGTTGGAGCGGGCATTTTAGCGATAACATTTTTCTTCTTTATAGTGTTCTTTTCAAACGTCCTCTTAGAATCAGTTTCGTGCGCCACACTTGGTATCTCCGTCACCTTAAGTACGTTCGGCCTTCTTGCTTTGGTCCTTCTAGTCCTTTTTATTTTATAGTTGGGAGCAAGCAACCATTTAAACTGAAAATAAAATCGGGGATAGGTATGACCTCTATCCCCGATTTTATTTTCAGTTTGGTTAGTTGACTAATCATTAATAGGTTCTATAGGAGGCGACAATGGTGGAATGGGAGGAGCCATAGTTTCCGGCTGAACCCCCATTTGATTCAAGGATTGAATAAGTTCTGGACTTATCGGGGCTGCTTCTGGGCTTATCTGGGGGTTCTTTCTGCCACTGATCAACCCCGAAATTTTTCCCCAAATGGAGGTTGCGGTCGTTTTCATCGGGTGGAGAAACGTCATCACTCCCATTGGTTCTTTGACCTTTAAAATAATCGGCCCGTTTGGAGCCTGCCCGAGCTGAGCCGGGTTTTCCACTGAAACCACGACCCGACTATAGTGATGAAGCGGAACCTGACTTTGAAAATGAGCTCTATAAACTCCATTTCCAACAGGCTGTAAAACACCCGCTAAAAATCCCGTCTTCCCTTTGTCATCCACCAAATAAGTGGCATACATCCCTGCTTGACCTTGTGCCAAGAATGCCTGTGGTGGTGGAAGATTAACAATCAGCAGAAAGCTGTTGTCAGGCGATATTGTTGCCACCCCATTACCATTAATCCCCTCTTGTGCTCCCTGTAAAATTAATTGTCGGGATTGTCCTTGACTGTATACTTGTCCTTGGCTATACCCTTGATTATACCCTTGATTGTAAGCCATGCCTTGATTATACCCTTGCTCTTGGGGATATTGAGGATATTGAGTCTGATTGCCCATACCTTGCGCAGGCAGAGGAGCCTGCCATGGTGTTCTTGGTGGAGGCGGTTGCTTAGCGCCTATAAATCCTCCCCTTGAATTTTGGACTTTTCCATCCTTTTGGAAAAATCCACTCGCTTTGAGTCCTGAGCCTAGAGTATTGCGAATCGAACCTGGAGAGTATCCCGGACCTAATTGGCCATTAGGTAATTGCATAGGGAACCCTTGCGGTCCGATGGGCTCATAGGGATCACTTGGCCTATTCCCACCGAACTTCACCTTGCTTCCCCCCTTCATTTAATCCAACCTACCTCATAACATGATATGATATAAGGAACACAAGGGTTCTAAAGACAAGTTATGATTCTGCTGCTCATTCGCTAACGCAAATTCCGCTAACGTGCTTTCTTCGCGATAGTTGCTTTCAGCAGTGTATAATATAATATTTTATGTAGATTAAGGAGGAACCGATGTCTAAACAAACGCCACCTCTTTCCCAAAACATATCCCGCCGCACCTTCTTTCGTGGCATCGGCGGTTTTATAGCGAAACATTGGCTGCTTTCTACGCTTCCGATTGGAGGTGTTGGAGTGCTCGGTTGGGCAAAACACGATACCTTAGCTTTAAAGCGAGAACATTGGGATTTATCTTACCCCAACCTGCCAGCAGCCTTGGACGGAAAAACGATTTGTCAACTTAGCGATTTGCATCTGGAAACCTTACAAATCCCCCCCCAACGCATTGTACAAGACGTGATGGCTCAGAAACCAGACCTGCTCGTAGTCACCGGGGACATAATATCCGATCGCATGGACCTTGATAAATTGAACAGCTATTTGAGTGGACTCACCGCTCCCTACGGAAAATTCGTTGTCATGGGAAACAACGATTACAGCCATCTTTCTCGTACACTATTCAAACGTTACCTTAAGCAATTTCAAAGCCTAGGGTGGACAACCTTGCTCAATGATGCCGCTTATTTATCCAGCCTTAACCTCTGGGTCATCGGGGTCGATGACCCAGCAACTGCACACGATGACGTAGATAGAGCCTATCAGAAGGTTTCCTCAGCTCATACGACTTCGAGTTTAATCCCCACTTTCACCTCGCCTTTTCGACTCGTTTTGGCCCACTCCACAGATTGCCTCGACGATGTAGCGAGAAACGGAGCAGAACTTCTTCTCACCGGGCATACCCACGGTGGACAAATCCGTCTTCCAGGCCTACAACCCCTTATCACAAATACCTATTTAGGAGACCGTGGATTCTATGAAGGATATCATATTATTGACGGTATTCCCCTTTACATTAATCGCGGTCTCGGAGAAAGCGTCATTCCCTTGCGCTTGAACGTCCCTCCTGAGGTTGCTTTCTTTACCTTACACAGGGGTGTCGAGGCACCTAAACATCAAACAACTCAGTTGAAATAACCTCCTTTAATTACAAAAACCCCGCAACAAATGTTGTGGGACTTTTGCCTTATGTGGACGATGCACATAAAGTACCGTCCCTCCGACCAATATCTCTAGTACACCTTTCATTAAGCAACTTTAGTAAATTCCATTTAAGCGACTGACCATTTAATACAGACGGTGCACATGAAATGTGCCGTCCTCTTAATACTCCGTCTTCGCCCCCGTCCCAAGCCCGGGACGCAGTGTGACACAGCGCGACGTCTTTACGTAAGCAGCCTAGCAAACTTCCGTTCAAGCGACCGACCCCAGACACGGGGCAGTGCACAGGACGTGCACTGCCGCCAGTGAGCCAAGGACGGCTCATCTGGCGGGCACCCCGCTCCCCAAAGGCAGGAGCTTGAACGGTTAGTTTGCTCTGCGTCGTAAGCACTGAGCGCTATGTCACACAAGGCCCCTATATACTGAACGTATGATTACCGATACGCTTAATAACGGGACGACTCTTAATCCAACGGTCTGTGGCGATACGTGGATTGTAGTAATAGATTGCCCCGTTCGTCGGATCAACGCCAGAAAGAGCAGCTTCCGCCGCCTTGAATGCCTGATCATCCGGATCTAAATGAATTTGACGATCAGCAACAGCCGTGAACGCACCAGGCTGGTAGACTATAGCCCACATCGTTTTAGGAAAACGAGGGTCTTTCAAACGATTAAGTACAACCGCTCCGACAGCCACTTGTCCTTCGAAGTTCTCTCCCCGAGCTTCACCATAGATCACACGGGTTAATAGTTCGACATCCTCTTTAGAGACCAGACGCCCTAAGCTTCGAGAAAGAATCTGACTTTCTTTCTCTGCTGGTACCGCTTTTGGAGATTGATCTGCCGATTTTTCATCATCGGTTACCATTATTTCGTATGTTTGAATCTTTGAATCGGACACAGGTAATAACGCTTGGGGATCACTCGATCGAGATAGACCAAACCCTTGTCTACAAATAGAGGCAAAAGCCGGTATACTGCGTAAGGCATTTGCCCACCACGAAGTCTTAGCCGTAAGGGAATCACCCGCAACGCTATTATTCACAAATCTTTCAGTTGTCGCCAAGGCTACAGTATTCGGTACCTTTAAGGATTCTCCCTCTCTAATTCGACTAGGACTTTTCACCTGGTTAAGCTCAACGATCTTTTCAACTGTCGTGTGGTACGTTTGAGCTAGACTCCATAAAGTTTCTCCATGCTGAACTACAATGTTTACGGTCCCTACATTTGTTTTATTATCTACATTATTTTCTTTCTTTGTTTCGTCCTTAGCGACATTGTAAGAAAGCACTGCCCCATCGTCGCTTCCTTCTCCCATCACAGGGTAAATACTGGCTTGCCACAGAAACAAGCCCATCATCCAGCACAGGAATATCGCTGAGGATTTCCGACATCGTCGGTGTGGCAAAAAAATCACCTCTTAAGTTTAGACTATTTCTAGTCTTTCCCAATTGAAGTGAATTTTATAACCGGCTCTTTATTTATCAGCATTTTCCAATGTGTCCATGCATATATTTAGCCTGACTAAGCAAAGATAAAATTTGAAATTAGTTTTATCTTTTGTCTTGTAAGCGGTAAGTGAGGTGAGGCTGATTTCTATGAAAGCTTTATTAAAAAACCTCGTATCAACGTTCTCTTCCCCCGAAGAAGCGCCGCTCAGTGAAGCAGAACGCCTGCTTGCGGAACTTGAAGAAACAAGAGGAAAAATGGAATACGCTTGGTGCCGCCTGGATGATGCAGCACCCGAATACGTTGAAATTGCTGTACTCGAACTCCTCTTACTAGAGACCCAGTATAGTCTTCTCAATAAACGTTACCGTTTGTTGCTAGGCATCGAAGACTCTCCTTTTTCTGTCGAGGGTCAACACCAAAATCGGGCGTTCTATAGTTCCCTCTTCAGTTCGAATGCTACAAATCCCTCAGTGAATCAATGGGTGACCCGGAATCAATAATCCACTATCTTCATTAGTAAAAAGAGTTGTAACAAACCTATCTTCCAGTTTGTTACAACTCTTTTTCTATTCCAGATTTCTGTATAATTCTAAATTATAATCTTGTAGATGTGAATTCACCAACTACCTTAGGCCCTTTAGAATCACATCCACAATCGCCTGATGATCTATTTCCCCTAGCGGGCTCGGATCATTAAAAATCCGTTGCTTGCAGAACTGGTCCAGCGTTCCAATAATACAATAGGTGGCTAATTCTTCATCTAGATCCCCTCTTAACTCCCCTTTTGCTTTAGCAACTTTGACCATCTCTTTGTAATGTTCCAAAACAACTATTTGGACCGCCATATGATGAATACGAATTTCTTTAGACAGTATTTGAACCTGCATGGCAATATGCACAATATCCATATGATTATTCAGAAATTCTGCGTTGAAGCGAGAGCAGTTTAGGATCTTTTTCTCAATGGTTTCTCCCTTATCAATACTCTCTTTCAGTCCAAAACTGAATCCTTCAATACTAAATTTAAGGATTTCTTCAAATAAACGATCCTTACTTTCAAAGTATTCATAAACAGTGCCTTTACCAATACCCGCCTCTTTGGCTATATACTCCATTTTCGCGCCGTCGAAGCCGTGTTCTGAAAAAACTCGAATGGCGGCTTTAATAATGTCCGTCTGTTTCTCTTCTCTCGACGCCGTTGGTATCATCTCCTTATACTGAGTGCGTTGTATTCGATGTAGTTAGCCTCTTTTTCCGTTTCTGTTTCCTAGAATCTCGAATGTCTTCAAAGATTGTATAAATAACAGGGACAAGTACTAACGTAGACACTGTAGAGAGTGTGAGGCCAAAAATAACCACCACCGCCATCGGGGCCATCGTTTCAGAACCTTCACCAATTCCCAGGGCGATGGGAATTAGACCAAGAACAGTAGCGAGTGATGTCATAACAATCGGACGTAAGCGAATGGGTCCAGCATTCTCAATAGCCTCTTCGCGTTCCTCTCCGCGTTCTCTTCGCTTATTAATATAATCCACCAGGACAATGGCATTACTGACCACAATTCCAATCAAGAGAATTAACCCAATAAACGAGGGTACACTCAAAGTCTTTCGGGTAATAAACAGCCCGAGCATCCCCCCAGAGAACCCCATGGGCAAAGATAAAATAATCGTGAAAGGGTGTAACAGGGATTCAAATTGGGACGCAAGAATCATATAGACAAGAAGAATCGCCAGAACTAACGCAAGACCTAAATCCTTAAACGAGTCTACCTGTTGTTTATTTTGCCCTCCCATCTCATACGTATACCCGTCGGGCATCGGGTACCCCTTCAGCTTGGCTTCAATATCTGTGTTGATACTCTTCAAATCCCGATTCATGATTTGACTCGTAACATGAACAACCCGAGTCTGTCCCGTACGGTTTATCATAACCGGGCCCCTATCTAGCACAACTTTAGCCACTTGGCCCAAGGGAACCGTGATTCCAGATAATGTGGGAATAGGGGTCTGCTCTAAATTAGCCAGACTTGTCTTAAACGTCTCATCTCCGCTCAAGACGACATCGATTTCTTTCCCATCAAGACGATAGCGTGTCGCAGTTGTGCCAGAAACTGTCCCCTTGACCGCTTGAGAAATTTGTCCGGCAGTTAGGCCAAATTGCGAGGCTTTAGGACGATCAATTCTAATCTGAACTTCGGGAACCCCCTCGCTCATACTCGTCTTGACTTCCCGGGTCCCATCAACCGATGCCACTTTACTTTGTATGTCCATCCCCATTTTCTTCAATTGACCGAGATCGTCACCTTTGACGGTAATATCAATTGGAGTAGTAGTTCCACCCATTTGCATAGTGTCCGTTGCTGTTACGTTAAGTTCAACGCCTGCTAAGTCTTTTGTCAGTGAGCGAATTTCATCAGCCACCTGTCCAACACTTCGCTTGCGGGCTTTCAAATCGACCAACTGGACATTGACCGTGCCAGTATTCGTGGTGGCCCCTCCCAGAGATAATCCACCACTTGAACCAATTTGAGTGAAGACGGATTTGACCTCTTTGATCCCCTCCAGCTTCTTCTCGATCTGCATAACCGTACTGTCAGTATCCTGGAGTTTTGCCCCGTCAGGCAGCGTGACTTTGATACTTAGTTGACCCACATCGGTTGCGGGCATAAATTCGGCTCCTAACTTCAAGGTCGAAGCACCTGAAAGGACAAAGATAACAATTGAAATCCAAACCACTGTCTTGCGATGGTGTAATCCATAATGCAAGAACTTCCGATAACTGGCTTCAACTCGCCCAAATTGTTGGTCAAACCACCGGCTAAAGCGGTCTACGACCCCTTTTAACCCTCGCCTACCATCCGGGATAGCCTCCGCTTGCATCAGCTTTGCAGAAAGGGCTGGCACCAAGGTGAGGGAAACGAGAAGCGAAGCCCCCAGTGATATACTGACTGTCAACGCTAATTCTCGGAAGATCGTTGCCACAACCCCTTGAACAAAAACGATCGGAAGAAACACTGAAACCGTTGTCAACGTAGAGGCAAAAATTGCCATTCCGACCTCTGATACCCCTTTGATTGCAGCCTCAGTTTTAGAGTATCCAGATCTTCGATGCCGGTGAATATTTTCTAACGCCACGATATTATCATCCACCAAGCGACCCATGGCTAAAGACAGCCCCCCCAAAGTCATCATGTTGATGGTGATTCCCATAAAGTAAAGGACGGCAAAGGTCGCCATCATGGCAATTGGAATGGCTGTAGCCGTAATAAACGTGGTCCGAATGTTATGAAAGAAGATGAAAAGCACCACAATTGCCAGGATACCACCCAGAAGCGCTTCATTTTCCACCGTTTTAATGGATTGCTTAATCGAAACAGACTGATCCATGACCGTATCAATCTTCAAACTGGGATAGTCCATTTTGATCTTCTGAACGGCAAGACTAACATCGTTCGCCACTTTGACCGTATTCGTCCCTGATTGTTTTTGAATGGAAATATTAATACTGGGTTCTCCATTGGTTTTAGAAATCGCGGTGATCTCTTTATGGTCTAGTCCCACATCCGCAATATCTTTCAGTCGGATCTGTCCTCCACTGGCGAGGGGTATCAAAAGTTCCTTAATTTCATCGACTGATTGGAACTCACCCGTTGTCCGAATGGTTAAATCCTGCGTCCCTTTTTGGACCTGGCCGCCAGGAGAATTCAGATTCTCCGCACCAATGATTTTGGCTAAGTTGTCAACGGTTAACCCGTACCCTTTCATTTTCTCCTGGTGGGTTTTGATCTCAACCTGATTCTCATACCCTCCGGCAACCGTGACAGAAGCTGCTCCTGCCACTCTCTCAAGCTGAGGTTTTAGCTTATCTTCCGCAATGGCTTGCAGTTTGGCAAGATCTGCATCTTTAGCAGAAAGGGACAATTGCACAACAGGCATCGCTGTTAAGTCAATTTTCATGACCATCGGTGCCCCAACATCAGTAGGCAAAAGACGCTTTACAGTATCAACCTTTTCCCGCATTTGGAGAGTGGCAAAATTCATGTCCGTCCCATTCTTGAACTGGGCAATAACAATGGAACGCCCCTCTGTCGTGGTTGAAGTGACGGTATCGATATTTTCCACGGTGGAAACCGCTCCTTCTAGAGGATCCGTAATAATTTTCTCAATTTCCTGCGGTCCTACCCCGGTATACTCTGTCACTACAATCGCCACTGGAATATCAATTTTAGGAAGAAGGTCAATCGGTAGACGGGATAGAGAAATGCCTCCTAAAAGAATGATAATGAGCATGACCATGATGATCGTTACCGGGCGCTTAACTGAAACCTCCGCTAACTTCAAGATGCGTCCCCTCCCACAACCTTGACTTTGCTGCCCTGGTCGACGATGGTTTGCCCTTTGACGATCACCTTGTCATTAAGGTTTAAGCCTTTGAGGATTTCGATATACACCCCAGAATCAAGGCCTGTGACGACTTCTTTGGCGACGGCTTTATCTCCTTCGACAAGATAAACTATAGCCTTACCATTTTTAAGGACAACTGCTTCACTCTTAACGGCCAAAACATCGGGTTTTTCCTCAGTCGTGAGTTCAACCTTGGCAAACATGCCCGGCTTGATCAAGCCGCCCGGATTCTCCATTGAGATTTTGATAGGATAAAGTTGAGTTTTCGAATCTGCCGAAGGACTGATGTTATCGATCTTGCCTGCAAAGCTCTGCTCAGACACTGAAGAAACCGTGACTTTAACAGGCATATCTTTGGCAAGATGATTGACGATATTCTCTGCAACACTCAAAGAGCTGTAGACACTACTAATCTCCGTGAGGCTCACCCCCGCCTGGGCAACGGAGACCGTGTTGCCAACTGTAACATTGACCTGGGAGACGACTCCATCAACCGGAGCAGTAACGACGGCATTATTTAAAGTATCTAAGGCCTGATTATACCCCACCTGTGCTTGGTTAAGTTGGGCTTGCGCTAACTGAAGAGTGCTATCCGACGCCTGAACTTGCAATTGCTCGACCTGACTGGCATATGAAGATTCAAGTTCCTTCAATCCGAGATCTGCTTGGTCAAGTTGATTCTTGGAAACTGCTCCAGCTTGATAAAGGGCCTTTGCATTAGCCAAATCCCTTTGAGCATTAGCGATCTTCTCCGCAGCGATACTCTTCGTGCGCTCAAGAGAGGCTTTTCCCGTTTCCCATTGTTCTTTACTCTTCTGATAGCTCGCATTTGCCAGTTGAAGCGTGGCACTCATATTGTCCACTTGTTTTTGAATATCCGATGGGTCAAGAGCGAAAAGAACTGCCCCCTTATTTACGTTATCCCCCACCTTCACCGAAACCGCCAAGACTTTACCCGACACCTTTGGCATGACGGAAACATCCGTATCGGAAGAAACCTTGCCACTCAAGGTTGCCGTGTTGAGGAGTGTCTTCTTCCCAGCCGCTTCAACTTGCACCGGTATGTATTTTTCTTCCACCACTGCAGCGACTTTCTTACTCGCGAGCCCACGTCCTACAAAAACCAGCACTAATAGCACTGCGAGTAGGATTAAAACCCTTTTTCCCGTTTTGCCCATTTTCCTTTCCAACTCTATTCTCCTCCAGTTTAATCTTTTGTCACTTATAGAGAGCGTTTCTGAAGAAAAGAGGAAGTCCCGGCCGCCATAGTTCAGCGGTTTGGAGCTTCCTCTTTCCAGCCACAAATGTCAAGCCAGAGCGTAATCACTAGTTTCACAGAGAGTCTCCATGAATTAATTATCCAGGCTGTTTTGGAAATTCATAGCAGCAGTCATGTAAGTATTAGTATCTTGTTGCAACGTAAACTGATCATTCAAAAGGGCGTTTTGAAGCGCAATCATATCAAGGCTGCTCATTTTGCCGGCATCAATACTTTTTTGCATAACATCGACATTGATTTGGTCTGCTTCCACAGCCAATTTATCGGCTTCAATGGTGTTCTCTAAAGATTTCAAACTATTATAAGCGGTTTTTAATTGAACTTCCTGATTAACTGGTAACGTTTGAAGTTTTGCCTTTTTATCTTCAATACCCAATTGAACTTGGTCTGCTACCATTGTATCATCATAAAAAAAGTCAATATCGTATTCAATCTGGGAAATGTCAATATCTTCTTTATACTTTTTGAGATCATAATTGTCTTGGGTTGCCTTGGTGATCCTGCCGTAGATGTCCTTCTCATCAAATACCGTATATTGAATCGGGTCTGAGGTCAGGATGACATTCCGATTGATATCAATTCCCAGGTCTTGTTTCAACGTAATCATGGAAGAATTTACAGTATTCGTTATAGCCTTTACGCTTGCTTCGAGCCTAGTTTTCTGTGCATTGTAAGAATATATATCCGAAGGTATCTTTAAGCCCAATTTTATCTGGAGGTTAACTTGATTAATGATTGTTTCCAGATTTGCCAACTGCTTTTTTGTATTCTCCGCTTGCTGTCGAAGTGTTAAAACACCTTCATATTCATTAGTGATCTGTACCTTAAGTGCTTTCAATTTAGTATCTCTGTCATGCTTAGCATTATCTAATGTCCATTGGGTCCGTTTATAGTTCAGACTTAAATCTTTCTTAGAATCTTCATCAACGACAGGAATATTTGCATTTTGCCTCGCCAAAGTCTGTTCATTTTGTTTGTCATAGATCTCTATTTGGCTGTCAGTTAATTTCAGCGTACTGTTGCCTGTTTCTACAGACTTCAAAGCGTCCTCTAAGGAGAGATTCAGAGTAGAATTATCGGCTGGTGGTGTAGCCGCCGGTTCGGCAGTGTTCGTCGAAGGAGGGGCCGTAGTAGCAGGGGCCGTTTGAGCGGCACTGTCCACTGCCAAGGTACTATGAGTAGAAAATGCAATTGAAGCTGAAAGAAGAAGAGCGAAAAACGTTAAATAACTCTTTTTCAAACTAAACACCTCCATTTTTAGTAGTTAATCATCGATTTTCCCGACTAGATTTTGTAGTAGGATTCGGATTATTCTTAGAACTGGATTGGCTAGTTGAATTACTGCTCATAGAGCTTGAAGGTTGAAAACCAATGCCGCAGGCCGTATCCATCATAGTCTGTGCCAGCCAAGCATCTAATTTTGAATTTTTATAATTCACATCGGCCTGAGCCTTGGATACTCTTGCATCCCCAAGCTCTTTTAAAGTAATCTGAGAATTATCAAATTGAATTTGTGCTGTTTGATCATTAAAGTTTGCCTGGTCGTCCAGGTCTTTCATCGCTTCCATGTTCTTCATCGCGTTTTCTAAGGTCTTGTAGTTATTTGTGATATCCAACTGGACATTTATTTTTGCAAGATCTAAGTCATTCTGAGCACTTTCGATGGCATATTCCTGTTTCTGGACGTAAAATTGAAAATCCGTAGGCAATTCAGCCTTGCCATAGTCATATTCCTTCTTTTTCGTATCTAGTGTACTCTGGGCATTCATTATCTCTGCTCGCTTGCCTAAGGCCGTGTTTATATAATCATTTAAGGATTTTATTTGGGCAGCGGGAGTTATGTTATAGTCCTGAAGGGTATACTGCTTTGCTGTGTCTTCACCCATCATATTGCTCATTGACAGAGATGCCGAGTTAACACCTTTTTGAGCACTATCGTGTCGATACTGAGCTTTAAGATACGCGATCTCACTTAATCTGAGTTGAGATTGGGAAATCAACCCTAACGACAGCTGTAGCTGTGCTTTTTTATAATCGGCATCTAGATTATCCATAAGACCCTTTTGTATAGTCAAAGCATAGTTTGCTTTCAAAAGACCAATATAGGCTTTATACGACGATAATCGCACGGCATTTTTAACAACAAGTTGCCCATTCGTAACCTGGGTCAACATATTATTAACTTCCATAGGTCTGAGAATAATCGTTTCCACTAATTGATAAGAATTTCCATATTGTAAACCATATCGTGCACCATCAACCGCAGCTTTTATATCTGCATAATTTTTCTGAGTTAGCGTTACTTGTCTATTGATCAATTGAACGTCTTGAGAATTTTTAATAGACTTTATGGCAACCTTTTCAATATCCAAAGTATCATCCGAAGCCATCACAGTGTTAGTCGAAACAAGCAGCATTAAAGCAACCATGAAAATGGAAATTACTTTTTTCACATAAATCCTCCTTTACTAATAAGTCATACTACGCTAGCACTATTTACAAAACCGACCGTTCGGTCATCTCATTAGTTATACTTGAAATTTCGTTAGAAATCAATCCCTTTAATGAGTACTCTAAACAAAAATTTCACATATTCAAAATTCATCGAACACGCACTCGATTACAGAGCTTATATTACTTTCGAATCTCCCTCCATAATTCCCTCACTTGGTTCACTGCCTCCATGAAAACGGTAACCAAGCGAAAGGGATTCTTTCTCATCTCCTCTAAACTGACTGCCACTTGGTTCACTGTGCCACCTACCTGATCGCTGGTCTGTCTCACAAGGTTGGTCACAGCCTGCACGTCCTCCAGCATATATGGCAAATGAGTGTTTAAATCCTGAATCGTTTGCTTGGCCTCATCCGTGAGTTTCCGCGCTGAACGGATCCAAAACGTTAATTCAATGCCAAGCACCCCCAAAATAATGGTCGCTACAAGGGCACATACCTCATAAACCACGGGATCATCCCTCCACCTCGTTCTAGTTGTTCGAAGGCATTGCCCCTAAATTCCAAAGAGCCCACCCGTAATCCGAATCATACGGGTTCGTTGGTTTCATCCCACTGACACGTTCTTGATTCTTCAAGGACTGAATCTTGGATGTACTAGTGGCCGCTGTCCCTTCAATCGTATGTGCAATTGCCACAGCTCCATCTGACATGGCAAGTCCCTTAATATCGCAAATTGACGGATTTATAACAAGCCAATAGGTTGTATTTGGGGTAAGGGCTGTAGTCGGAATCACTTGCACATCAGATGGTCCAAGGGGTTCAAATATTGCAGGCGTTCTTTGGCCTGTTGCGCTATTGATCAGCTCTAGACTTGTGTTATTCACGCTTTGCCAATCGACTGCTCCCGCAAAGTTCACCGTGAACTTCTTATCCAGCGGCACCGCTGACAATTCGCTGACTTTGCGATAGTTTCGGTAATAGAGAGAATAACGCTCCAAGGATTGGTACGCAGGCACCGAGTTCGCAAGTTCCCCCCATGCTTCCCAATAATCCATTGTCTTAGCCTTGGAAATCGCCTCCGTTTCACTCAATAGCATCAATTCTGCCGCTTTGAGCGAGTCTGTTTGCTTAATTTCAACATCAGGATCTACGCCCACTTTATTAATCTCATGGCCCAAAGGGGAATAAAAACGATCAACCGTCATTTTAAGGACACCCCCATTCGTAAGGGTAAACATGCTCTGGACCGTCCCCTTCCCATAGGTAGTTGTACCTACCAGAGTTGCCTTTTGGTGATCTTTGACTGCAGCTGTTAATATCTCTGATGCACTGGCACTATTCTTATTGGTTAGGAAAATGACCGGTTGACTAAGTATGAAGCCATGGTCCGGTGCTTTGTATTGAGAAACGGTACCAGTTCGGTCTTTGATACGTACCACAACATCAGGGCCTACGAAATAGCCCGCGAGATCAATTGCCGAACTCAAATAGCCTCCCCCATTATCTCTTAAATCCACAATCCATCCGTTTATATTTTGACTTTTTAAACGGTTAACCACCGCGAGAAATTCTGTCGGTGTATCTCTTCCAAATGAATTCAGATCAAGATAGCCGATATGCCCATCTAGCACATCTCCCGTCACTGTAGGTTCAGTTACTGCCCTGCGCGTGACCGTAAACTCCTTGGTCTCCGTCCCATGTTTCACGCTGATTTGAACTGTGCTTCCATCCAGACCCCGCAGGATGTTCACTGCTTCATCCGAAGAGAGCCCGACTAGCGTTTGCCCAGCCGCACTGAAAATTAAGTCCCCAGCTTTCAATCCAACCTCTTCCGCTGGTGAACCAGAGATGACAGCGACCACCCTCACCCCTTCGGGTTCCATGTTAATATGAACCCCAATCCCATAAAAACGCATATCTATACTCCCCACAAAGCCCTGATATCCCTCAGGGGAGAAGTACATCGTGTGAGGATCCCCAAGCAACTTCAGAGTCTCGTCCACAGTCGGAGCGTTTAAGACCTCAGCGGATACCGGGTCCACATACTGGTTTTGTAGCAGCGTCCGAATTTCTGGCAAAACATCAACATTGGAAGCTAGAACCATCGTCGAGGAACTCAGAATTAGGGTTAATACGAGCATAAAGTTTAAAAGTATGTATCCAGCTACTTTTCTTCGTAAAAATCTTGCTAGCATTTTTTCTATGATCTCCCTCCAGAGTTATAAAGGCTACTCTGGATAATAGATTCGACACATTATTGGATTCACCTTCGACCTCCTTAAAAAGTTCTTTAAACAAAAAATAGAATGCCTGTCTATGACGATGATAGGCATTTCTATGTACTGATTATTATATTGCCATTAGATGATTCTTCATCAAGTTAAATTTGCCCATTAAAAAGGGAAAAGGTACCAACAACCTCTTCCCAAAGCCTACTACTCTATTCTAGCCATTTCTCTTATTGTCCCTACCTCTTTGAGCTCCGGCAGCGCCTCCACGAACATCATTGCCTTTACCTCTTCTTGACCAAGTGTCCGTCTTGGGTGCATAGCCGCTTCTGTTATAACCACCCTGTGGTGGTCTTGGATTTCCCATACTTCTCGTTCTAAGGGGTGCCGCCTCCGTTAATCGAACTTCTACATTTTCAGGTTCCTTAGTAATAATCTTCAACGCAGCGGATAAGAGGGTTACTGAGTCATTTTCAGCCAGCAAATCTTCAGCTACCCCTTTATATTTCTCAATATCTTCTTCTGCAATGACTCGCAGAATTTCATTCATTGTTAAGCGTTGCTGCCCTTCTACTGCCTCAACAATGGTAGGAATAGGCTTACGCACAATCCTGCGCTTAATCACGGATTCAATCAGTCTCAACATGCCCATCTCACGAGGTGTGACTAAGGTAATGGCTAAACCTGATTTTCCAGCCCGACCAGTACGACCCACCCGATGAACATAACTTTCTGTGTCTTGTGGTATGTCGAAGTTAAACACGTGGGTCACTCCACTAATATCCAAACCACGAGCAGCCACATCAGTAGCGACCAAAACCTCAATGGTTCCATCTTTAAACTGACGCAAAACGCTATCTCTCTTGCTTTGGGTCAAGTCACCATGAATTCCTTCCGCAGAATAACCGCGCTTACTCAAAGCTTCGGAAAGTTCATCCACTCTCCGTTTTGTTCGAGCAAAGACAATCGACAAATCGGGAGATTGGATATCTAGAATACGAGATAAGACATCAAATTTAAGTCGTTCCGATACTTCCACATAATGTTGCTCAGTATCCGAGACCGTGACGCCTGTTGATTTAATACTAATCAGCTCGGGCTCCTTCATAAACCGCTGAGCAATATTTTGAATCTGCCTAGGCATGGTGGCGGAGAAGAGCAAAGTCTGACGTTCCTCTGGAATTTCCTTGAGGATCGTTTCGATATCTTCCAAGAAACCCATGTTCAGCATTTCATCGGCTTCATCCAAAACAACGATTTTGATGTCATTAAGGCGAATGGTCTTCCTCCTCATGTGATCCATCAAACGTCCTGGAGTCGCTACGATGATGTGGGGCCTCTTTTTGAGGGCTCTAATTTGCCAATCGATCCCTTGTCCGCCGTAGATAGGTAGGGCATGAATCCGTTTAAATTGCCCAATCTTATTTAATTCCTCAGCCACTTGGACCGCCAATTCTCGAGTTGGAGCCAACACTATGCCTTGAATTTGTTCGGCTTGTTCCTTAATTCTCTCCACCAAGGGAATTCCGTAAGCAGCTGTTTTGCCTGTTCCAGTTTGGGCCTGTCCAATCAGATCTTTCCCTTCCATCGTGGTAGGAATCGTCTTTTCTTGAATAGGGGTCATTTCTTCAAAACCCATGTTGATAATCGATCGAATAAGTGGTTCACTTAATCCTAAGTCTGTGAATGTTGCCAATACGTTCATTCTCCTTTTTGTTTGTTATACTTATTAAGTTCTCCAATTGCGTCTCTATCTATAACTGCGCAGAAATAATTTTCTATATCAAATATGACCGCCGAAACAGTACATCCGCGATAGCGCGTGAGTTTCGCCAACGGGGTATAAGACGCTTGTGGTACTCAAAATAATATTATATCATGATTGCGCTAGAATTGAAAGAAAATAGTCCGTTTTAAAGGATTGAGCCACTTGAACAATAATAGTTTCGGCTCCGAAAACACGCAAATTGTCCATTTGCCGCAATTAAGTCAAATTTTGCTCGTGGAACGTTCCCCTTTTGTAATCGTTACATCTGCCTACTGCTGTGGTTCATGTTGACCTTCTCTATTTAGTTTAGTTGCCCAGGTAACATACCGTTGATATTGAATACCCTTGGCTTCGCAGCACGCCTTTTCAGTCATTCCGCTGGCCCTGCATTCCGCTACGAGCTAAGCCCGCTGTTCTCGCTTGGGTACTTTAATACCTCCAATCCTTAGTCTTATGGAGGTATTTTCTCCAGTTAGTGCAGGTTTGACCATGCACCTGTTTATTAAACGCTTACAGGCATACAGAAAAAGCCCCACGTCCTTTTGTTGGAACGTGAGGCTCGAACATTGGCAACGGTAGTGTCGGTAGTGCCACTGTGTCGCTTGTTTCGACAAATCATTTTATGCCACTTCGGCACTTCGCTACATCGTAGACTTTTACGGTATCTCCCGCAGACAGGCCCGTGAAGGAAATGTTATCTCCCGCGCCCACTACGGTGTTTAGGGTCATTTGGTTTGCATTAAGCGTTGTAGTAAGGGCACTTACATTATTAGTGCAGTCCAAGTGCCTGTACCTGTGTATCCATTAACAGAAACATCAACACTGATCTTTTTGCCCATATTGTCACTTGTTACAGTATAGGATGCTGTCGTTCCAAGTACTGTATCAGGACTATCTTGATAATACCATTTGTACACCGCATCGGTATTTACAGGATATGAGCCTATGGTTGT